>CAZWPZ010000067.1:0-2525 GCA_964636005.1 uncultured Eudoraea sp. | reverse complement strand
TTTAAAAATTACATCCAGTTGATAATTTAAGAATGGATTGTCAGGGTCACTTTCTGAGGTAGTCGGACCTTCGAATGACAATTCTACGGTATGCCACTCTTTATAAACTGGCGTCAGGTCTATCTCTTCTGAGGTTTTTGTGATCGTTTTTGAGGGTAATTTAAGACGTTCAATAGTCGTTAATTCAGGACCGCCACCTCTGTTGCCACTACCAGAAGCTATGTATACATAATCTCCTGCAACCGCAAACCCGGTTCCGTGCCTTCCCTGTTTTAATGAAGGCCATTTGCGCCATGTTTTAGTATCACTGTTGTAGGCTTCCACTTCGTTATGTGCCACTTCATGAGCCATGCTTTCTCCTCCTCCAATGATGATTTCATTGTTCCATGCAAATGCTGCATTTCCGGCTCTTTGGGTAGGTATTGCAAGATTATTGGTTACGGGTTCCCATTGCCCTGTATTAAAATCATATACGTTCCCATGAGAGTTGGTTAGTGCCATATCTTCTGCTGTCCTTTTCGAGGTTCTCCGGCCTCCAAAAACATAGAGTTTGTCCTGAACTACTGCCGCATTCAGATGATCTCGGGTATCCGGGGCATCAGCCAAGGCTTTCCATTCACCAGTAATGGGGTCGTATTGATCGAACCAGGCCTGATACCCATCCATATGGCCTTTTGTAATACCTCCGACAACATAAATTTTATCCTTATACACTACCACACCTGCGCCACCTCTTCTTCTGTGTTCAGGAATGCTATGACCAAAGGCGTATTCGTCCGTTTTTGGATAGTATTTTAATACCTTTTCCAGCGGTTTCTCATTAGGCCATTTTCCTGTCATGGCGCCAATTAGGTAAATAGTGTCCTTTAAAGCAATTGGTTGAAAGTGATGCACTTCTACTGGGGGCGAAGACAGACTTGACCAGGTATTCGTTTTGGGGTCGAATATATCCGTCGGATTAATTCTTCGACCTCCCATTAAATATAGTTTGTCGCCATAAGCAAGAAAACCAGCTTCATGTCGGGCTGTAGGTTCTCCAGTAGCTGCTACGATCTCCCATTCTGAATCCTCAAAACGAGAACATCCTTGTAGTAAAAAGAAACAAAGAGTAACAATGCACCATTGCTTAAAATAAAAAAGAGTAAAGAGCTGGTTCATAATGGGTTATTTGTTTTACTATATTAATTTTTTTGTTGATGTTTGAGAAGTCTTTAAAAAACAGATCACTTAAATACAGTCTAGAATTTATGGATAGATTTTGGTCAGAGTGAAATTGGTATTTAAAGGCGATAAATCTCTTTTCTAACCAGTTTCATCAAATCCATATGCTTTTCCTCTGCCATAAGTTTACGGTATTTCGACCTGTCTAAAGCATCCACCAGATTCCACAGAGCCAGATTCATTTGAGCATGTTCTGTAAAGAATCCGATCATATCAAAAATCCGAGGGGATGCATCGGCTGTAAAGTACTTATTGTAACCATATTCTTTTGCATAGAATAGAAATTCTACCGTATGCAAAAAGTTTCTGGACCCGGATATCAGATCCCAATCAAAATTGAAATCGTTGTCGTTGGTATGTAAATAGTAATCGGTACCGGTTTCTTCGCAAAGTGCTATTACCTGAGCCGGATTTTCTTTGGCTAGTAGCGAATGCCCAAAATCTATAGTTACCCCCATGGCACTATTGCCTACTTCTTTTAAAAATAGGATAGTTTTTGCACAAGTATCCAGTTGGGCGTGTACTCTTGTTTCATTTATTTTATATTCAATAAACAAGGGTATTTCAGGAAGATAATCGGCAGCTTCGGCAACAGATTCTACCATATTTCGCCATGCCTTGGGGTAGTCTACCTGGAATAGATTATCGTATCCATCCGATAGAGGGCAACAAGTAACTAAAGGAGCTCCTACCTTCTTTGCGTAGTCCTTTGCTTGTTTAATAATAGCAACAGCTCCTTGTCTTAAATCTGCGCTAGATCTTGATAAGGCTCCGGGGACCCACTGCGTTTCTTTTTTGATATTGGCATTAACCGCAGCAAAATGCAAGCCTCGCGCATCAAAAAGATTTTTGGTAGCTATGGGATCTTCTGTTTCGTAGGGATAAACAATTTCTACCCCATCTACGCCAGGAATTTTAACCACCAAGTCTAATCGTTCTTCGAGACTTGTTGGTTCCTGATATTCCGAAAATCGGTCCTGTGTCCTGCCTAAAAAGGCTGTTATAATACTTTGCTTCATTAAAATCTATTTTATCTTTTTAATATCCTTCAATTTTTGTTTCTCTTACAATCTCGGGGTCCGTAAATTGATCTAATAAATCGGTTACTTTGGTCGAGAACGAATACATCACGGCACCTCTTTTACCCGCTTGAAACCAGTGTTTGGTTCCCGGGGGTAAAATCAATTGATCTCCTGGCTTAATCAGGACTTCGTGTCGCATGGTATAACAGGCTTCTTTACCCTCCGGGATAAAGCCCACTTTCATGGTATCTTCTCCAGGAATGTAAAAGGTTAAATCACCCC
>CAZWPZ010000066.1:0-73738 GCA_964636005.1 uncultured Eudoraea sp. | reverse complement strand
AAGATTGGTAAAAATAGCTCCCTCAAAATGCAATCCTTCAGTCCGTTTTTGGTGAATCCCATGAGAGCTTACTTCCATGAAACAAAACTCTACTCCTGCCTCATTCATAAGAGAGAGACTCTTATTAATGGTCATTGCATCTGGAGTGGTGTGCGTAGCAGGAAGTTCCGTATCGTCAATCTTAATTTTTATCGTAGATAATAAACCAACCTTATACCCAGCCTTCTTAAACAACTGATAGAGTAAGCTACTAACCGTGGTTTTACCATTTGTACCCGTTACTCCAATTAATTTTAGGTTTTTAGAAGGGACCCCAAAATAATTGGAAGCCATTATGGCTAAGGCCTGGTTCGCATTGGGAACAGATATATAGCATATGCCATCCCTGATATCGGATGGTATCTCTTCGCATACTATAGCTCTCGCCCCTTGATCTAGTGCCTTGCTAATATATTTGTGACCATCTGTTATGGTACCTCTAATCGCCACAAAAACATCGCCAACTTTTACTTCTCTCGAATCAAAAGTTATGGTGCGGATTGTCGTTGCCGTAGACCCACTTACTGCCTGTAGACTCACCCCGTAAAGAATGTCTTTTAGTGGTTTCATGACAGTTCCAGAATTATTTTAGTACCCTTTTTAATTTGTGTGCCATGGGAAACGGACTGCCTTTTTACCTTTCCATTACCTCTTACCTCAACCTGCAATCCAAGATTCTCAAGTATAGAAACAGCATCCATTCCACTCATACCTTTTACATTAGGTATGTTCTCATACTGTTTTTGGGATTCCGTATAGTAGGCCTCAAAGTCCTGATCTAACTGCTCATTGAATGGATCTAAACTTTCGATTTCATCAATAAGCGGATTATTTGCGTAAATTTTTCGTGCAATAGATTTAAATACCGGACCGGATACATCGGCACCATAATACCCCACACTTTTGTCAGGCTCATGGATAACCACAATACAAGAGTATTTCGGATTCTCTGCAGGGAAATAACCAGCAAATGTGGAAATATACTTAAGCTTATCAGGGTCTTTGCTTATGTAATTTTTTTGGGCCGTACCCGTTTTACCTGCCATGGAAAAACTGGAAGAATACAATCTATGACCTGTCCCGTGCTTTTTTTCTACCACATTCTTTAATAGGTCCTGAACCTGAGCTGCAGTTTCTTTAGAGCAAACAGAGGTATTGAGCACTTCTTTATCGAACTTATAAATGGTCTTGTTCCACTCTCGTACTTCTTTTATTAATCTTGGTTTGACCAATTCTCCGTCGTTAGCAATTGCGTTATAAAAGGCAAGAGTTTGTAGTGGGGTTAGGGAAACCTCGTAACCATGGGACATCCAAGCCAGAGAAATTCCAGACCACCCTTTATCCCCCGGATATCGAATTACTGGAGCACCTTCTCCCTTAATTGGCATTCCTAGCTCTTTATGAAGCCCCATTGACATGAGTCTGTCTACAAAGTCCGATGGTTCTTCTTTGTATGCATTGTGAATCATTTTGGCAAAAGCCGTGTTTGAAGACACCTCAAATGCTTTAGCCATTGATATTTCCCCATAGCCTCCATGTTTGGAATCTCTTACCAACCTATCATAAATGCGCCATCTGCCTTTTTCTGTATCAATTATAGTACTGGTATCTACTTTCTTATCCTCAAGAGCCGCTACCAATGACATCAGTTTAAAGGTAGATCCGGGCTCATGAGACTCTCCTATGGCATAATTCAACCTTTCATAGTACTTCCCTTCTTTTGTTCTCCCAAGATTAGAAATTGCCTTAATCTCACCAGTTTTTGTCTCCATAACAATTACACATCCATGATCTGCCTTATACTTTTCTAACTGTGTTAGAAGTCCATGGTGGGCTATATCCTGAATGTTTATATCGATGGTAGACTCTACATCATATCCATCCTGTGGTTCAATAATATTATCTAGGCCTAGAGGTTTCCACTGTCCTTTTGCTATTTTTTGCTTCAATCGTTTCCCCTCAACACCTCTCAGATACACACCAAATGCTCCTTCTAAACCTACTCTGGTTGCATATCCGTTGTCGTCGAATCTCTCATATCCAATGGAGCGTTCTGCAATCTTTCCTAATGGATGTTCGCGAACCGTTTTTTGCTCTACGATAAAACCTCCTCGGTTTGGCCCCATATTAAAAAGAGGAAACTCTTTTACCTCTGTATATTCCGAATAATCGAGGTTTCTCGCGATTAAGGCATATCGGTTTTTATTTACTCGTGCCTTCCGCAGTATACCTTCGTAATAGGAAACAGGTTTCCCTGTCAAGTTCGCCAGGGATTTACTAAGTGCCTCAATATTTGCTTCAAAGTCTTTGGCCTTAACGGTTACAGCGTCAAATCTGATGGTGTATTTAGATACAGAAGTAGCGAGCAAGCTGCCGTCGTCAGAATATAAATTTCCACGATTAGGAGCTATGGTAAAGAGTTTTTCAGTGCGCTGCATAGCCAACTCCTTATACTTATCGCCTTGCACCATCTGAATAGAAACCAGCTTTACTGCTACGGCAATAGCAAACAGAAATAAGCATCCGGAGACGATATAAAGTCGTGTCAGTATTTTTTTATCTGTAACGGCCATTTAGTCCTTTTTGCTTTTCACTTTTATTTTACGCGGCGGTTCTTCTGACGGAAACAAGCCTTTGATCTCTACGGTTGCCCCGATAGTAGACTCCAGTTTTAAGCGCTGCACATCGGAACGCATATCCACAAATTCATTTTTAAGCTCTCTAATTTCTTCATTTAAGGCAGCTAAGTGATGCACCTTTCTATCAGCACTATGAGAGCTAGCTATCATTATGGTGGCTAGTAAGGAGATGAAAATGATGAACATCCAATTCTTGGGAGCGTCCCCACTCACTAAAAATTTACCCCTTAAGAGATCTACTACATTCTTTCTCATTTGTACTTCTTAATACTCTATTATTATTGCTTATATTCTTTCTGCTATTCTTAATTTGGCACTACGTGCTCTATTATTGTTTTTAATTTCTTCTTCTTTTGGTACAATTAATTTCCCAACCTTCTTGAATGGTACATTTGCATTACCATAAAAATCTTTTTCAATTTCCCCACTAAAATTACCCGCCTGTATATATCTCTTTACCAGCCTATCTTCCAAGGAATGATAGCTTATTAGACTTAACCTCCCACCCTTTTTTATCAGGTCGGCGGTTTGAACCAAAAACTCTTCTAAGGCTGTCAACTCCTCATTTACCTCTATTCGAATTGCCTGGTATATTTGAGCAAGAATTTTATTCTCTTTATAAGGAGGTAAGAACTTTTTTAGCACCCTCTTTAAATCCGAACTTGTTTCAATTTTACTTACCTCCCTCTGTGCTATTAGCTCTGATGCGATTGCATCTGCATTCCTCAATTCGCCATACCGATACAACACAGTGCGAAGGGCATCATAAGAATAGTCGTTCACTATCTCATAAGCACTTTTGGAATTTCTCTTACTCATTCGCATATCCAACACCGCTTCAAATCGGGTTGAAAAACCCCTCTCGGCCGTATCAAATTGATGCGATGAAACACCAAAATCAGCTAAAATCCCATCTACCTTTTTTATGTCATAGAACTTTAAAAATCTTTTTAAAAACCTAAAGTTTTCATTTATCAGAGTACATCTCGCATCATCAATCTTGTTGCCTACTGCCTCTTCATCCTGATCAAAGGCGAACAGCCTGCCTTTGCTTCCTAACCGCTTTAATATTTCTCTTGAATGACCGCCACCACCAAATGTCACATCAACATAAATCCCTCCTTCCAAAATTTGGAGTCCATCAACAGACTCCTTAAGCAAAACCGGATTATGATAACTCGTCCCCATCTTCTCCCATTACCTCTTCCGCTAATTCGGCAAAATTTTCCGCAGTATCTTCTAACACTTTTTCGTAACTCGACTTATCCCAAATCTCAATTATGTTGATTGCAGAACTAAGAACCACTTCTTTCTTTATCCCGGCAACGGAAATTAAATTCTTAGGAATAAGTAATCTTCCCGTACCATCAATTTCTACAGGCTTAACTCCTGCCGAAAAACGCCGTATAAAGTCATTGTTCTTTTTCTTAAACCGATTCTTCTTATTCATTTTCTCCATCAGGAGACTCCACTCGTCCATGGGATACAACTCCAGGCATGGTTGAAACACAGATCGCTTTATAACAAAGCCCTTGTTTATTACAGGCGCAAGTTGATTTTTCAGACTAACAGGTATCATCACCCGTCCTTTTACATCTGCCTTGCAATCGTATGTGCCAATGAAACTTATCACTTGAAAATGGTTGGCTTAGGATAATACAACTCAAATATATAGAAATTATTACCACAATTTACCACAATTTACCACTTTGTTGATAAAAAGTTGTTATTTTAACCAAAGAAGAATATCGAATAGCGCAATTAAGTCATCCCAATTTTACGGAATGGGTAACTTTTTGTTTCGAAGGGCGCCGAAGTCTGGCAGCCGTAGTTTTTTGTAAAAATATTGGTATTCTTTTGAATTGCCTATATTTGCGCACTAATGCAACAAGCATTTGTTCATGAAACCCGAGATTAAAAAAGAAGGAAAATTTAGGTTTATTGAAGTAGGAGAGGGAACTCCGATGATTATATTACACGGCCTAATGGGCGGATTAAGTAATTTTCACGGTGTTACAGATTATTTTCCCAAAAAAGGCTATCGTGTATTGGTTCCTGAACTACCCATTTACGATATGCCAATGCTCAAAACAAATGTCAAAAATTTTGCTAAATTTTTAGAAAAATTTATCGAGTTTAAAGGCCTGAAAGATGTAATCCTTCTCGGCAACTCCTTAGGTGGACATATTGGGTTGTTACATACAAAACTCTATCCTCAAATGGTAAAAGCCCTGGTGATAACAGGTAGTTCTGGGCTATACGAAAGTGCCATGGGCGATGGTTATCCCAAACGCGGAGACTACGAGTTTATTAAGAAGAAGGCGCAGGATGTGTTTTACGATCCAAAAGTTGCGACCAAAGAGATTGTGGATGAAGTTTTTGCAACGGTAAACGATAGGATGAAACTGGTCAAAACCCTAGCTATTGCTAAAAGTGCTATTCGGCACAATATGTCCAAAGATCTTCCGAAAATGCAGACACCAACATGTATCATTTGGGGTGAAAACGACTCTGTTACCCCGCCAAATGTAGCTAGAGAGTTTCATGAACTAATGCCAGATTCCGAATTGTTTTGGATAAAAAAATGCGGACATGCACCTATGATGGAACATCCAGAAGAATTCAATCAAATTCTGGATACCTGGCTTCAAAAGAGGAACTTCTAAGTAACCTATGAAAATTAAGTCGGCCGACTTTTTAATGAGTAATTCCAGTGTAGACAAGTGTCCATCTGCACCGTTCCCGGAATACGCCTTTATCGGAAGATCGAATGTAGGTAAGTCTTCCCTGATAAACATGTTGACGGGCAGAAAAAATCTTGCAAAAACATCTGGACGACCCGGTAAAACCCAGTTAATCAATCATTTTCTAATTAATAAAAAATGGTATTTGGTTGATTTGCCAGGCTATGGTTATGCCAGAGTTTCGAAGAAAGCAAAAAAAACCTTCCAAAAATATATTACAGATTATTTTAAAAAGCGTAAGCAATTAATTGCCGCCTTTTTATTGATCGATATCCGCCATAATCCCCAACCGATTGACATGGATTTTATGGAGTGGCTTGGAGAAAACAGCATTCCTTTTGCGATTGTTTTCACTAAGGCCGATAAACTTAAACCAGGAGCAATACGCAATAATGTTGAAGAATATATACAAACCTTACTGCGTGGTGTTTGGGAGGAAGCGCCTCCTTATTTTATCACCTCCTCTTCTACCACTTTTGGGAGAGAAGAACTATTAAATTATATTGATAACATTAACACTGATGTGGATCCTGCGAACTAGTATTCTATCAGGTACGCATCCCAGACACATCCCTTTCTTTTACTAGACCTATTAGTTCTTCAATACTGTCTATGGCTTGAAGTTCATTTTTTGATATTATTAGTTCCAATTCATATTCCGACTCTAGCAGGACTAAGGGAAACTCATATTTGCTAATGAACTTAGAAGCATACTGCTTTTTAAACTCGTCGCGGTACAGAAATTTCATCTTACGGTCGTATACTTCAAGAAAATCGCTCCATTCCCTTTTAGCTCCAAAAGTACCATGGGTTAAAGCGCACAACTCACATTGGTAGGTTTTTGGGGAAATTATTTTATGGGCGGCATCCAGAATCTTGTTCTGCAGTCCATTGTCCGCGTTGTAAATAAATAGTAAGGTAGAATTCTTAGTATCTTTCATAATTAATCCAAAGTATCTGAAATAACAGACAATTAAATTATCTTGTTCTCTTTATGTCCTCCTTCTCAAAAATAACTTACATGACCAACACAAATTTACGGGACCAATTACAAAACACACTCTTGATTGGTATTTTCTATTTTCTGGCGGTTTCTTTGGGTTACTCCCAAGAGACAAATACTACCACTGCTCCTTTTAAAAATCTGGATACACTGGCAACAAATGACTGGTGGAATAGGTCTGCAAACCCTATAATCAATATGAAAGTGCCCAGAGATAGTGTAATTGCGTTTGGCATATATACGGTAAATAAAAATAAACTAAAACTCAGTGCACAATTCTATCCACTTTATCCAAAAGAATCTTTAACTACAACCCTATCTCTGTGGATCGAAGGGAAGTGGCAAGTTGTTCAAAAAAAATCAATCAATCCCCTAGGATGGTCCGCCCTTTTTGTGGTAGAAAATTGGGACGATACCAAAGAAGTTGCCTACCGTATCAATCATGGAAAGAATGCTACCTATACTGGAGTTATTAGACAGAATCCAATAAGCAAAGAGAGTATTTCAATTGCTGCACTTTCGTGTAATTCTAATAAAGACAGAGGTGGCAGAGAAAGATATGTTAAAAATATCAACCTGCAGGATCCGGATATTGTATTTTTCGCAGGAGACCAGTCCTATGACCATACAGAGCACACTGCAGCCTGGTTAAAATTTGGCTTACAGTTTAAAGAAGTATTTCGCAATAGACCATGCATCACCATCCCCGATGACCATGATGTTGGACAGGCGAATCTATGGGGCGAAAATGGAAAACTTGCCTTAGACAAGGGAAGCAGTGACGGAGGATATAATTACCACCCGGAATATGTAAAGATGGTAGAAAGATGTCAGACGGCACATTTACCCGATCCCTTTGACCCAACTCCTATTGAAAGAGGGATTGGAGTCTACTACAGCGACTATACTTGGGGAGGTATCAATATAGCCATTCTGGAAGATAGAAAATTTAAATCTGGCCCAAAGGGAAAAATACCACAACAGGGGCCAA
The DNA here is from genome assembly GCA_964636005.1 of uncultured Eudoraea sp. Taxonomy (GTDB): domain Bacteria; phylum Bacteroidota; class Bacteroidia; order Flavobacteriales; family Flavobacteriaceae; genus Eudoraea. The sequence goes on along the minus strand of CAZWPZ010000066.1, from coordinate 66,322 downwards.
GGCCTGATCACATTAGAAACCCGGATTACGACCCTGCTTCTATCGATCTTCCAGAATTGAAATTACTAGGCGATCGGCAACTACACTTTCTGGATTCCTGGGGAAAAAAATATGCTGGTGGAATTAATGTGGTTCTGTCTCAAACAGGATTTTGCGGTGGTGCACATATACATGGCGATAAATCCAATAGACTGCACGCAGACCTAGATTCCAATGGGTGGCCACAAACTGGAAGAAACAAAGCGCTTACCCTGATTCGTAATGCAGGTGCCATTCATATTGCCGGAGATCAGCATTTGGCCACGGTAGTTCAGCATGGAATAAAGAATCATGGAGACGGACCATGGGCCTTTGTTGTACCCGCTATTGTTAACGACTATTACAGCAGGTGGTGGTGGCCAGCGGAAGAGGAATCCGGGAAGAACCCAAATACCAATACCAGCCTTCCCTGGACAGGAGAATACCTAGATGGGTTTAACAATAAGATTCGAATGATGGCCTACGTGAATCCCGAAAGTCCATCCCACGGTGGAGGATATGGTTATATCACACTAAACAAAATCGAAAAAAAAGCAAACTTTGAATGCTGGCCAAGAAATGCGGATCTCAGTAAGCCTGATGCAAAACAATTCGAAGGATGGCCCATTACAGTGCCACTAGATTAATCTTTTGAAAGCTCTAATTTTTCGGCAAAATAAGCACAAAAATCTTTCATAGTTGCCGTCATTTTTTCATCCTGTGTTGCCTTCATAAAAGTATCGGACAATGCCAACAGGGTTTGATGAAAAAACACTTTCATTTCGTCGACCGGCATGTCTTTGGTCCACAAGTCAATTTTTAAAGACTCTTGCCTTTTGCTATCCCAAACAGACAAGAGCATGGCCTTCGCTTCTTCATTTTCTATTCCACCATCCTGAGCAGACCAATTTAATTTTTCAGGCACTCTATTATCGTCCAGACCAACTCTAAGTGTAATCTCGGAGGTATGTAATTTTTTCATTTTTATTTTCTCGGTTTGTATTTAGATCTTTTAAAAATTTCATCTGCTGGTAACGAAAGTAATTGTAGTAGATCTATATCGTTATTGTCCATAAAAGAGTTAACTATCTGCCAGCCCATATACCTGCCAATTCTGCCAGGGGATTCTTTATCTATCTCCACAAGACCGAATTTCGAAAAAGGTGCGGGATCCAAAAATCTTGCGCTTAATTTAGTGTCTGTACTGTATAAATATTCTTTTTCGATAAAGTTCCTCCAAATTTGTTCTTCGTTTGCTTCTGCCCAGAACAATTCTTCCTCGGTATACCCAATTTTCACAGCATTACTTTCTAATGGAAGTATCCTATCTTTTACGTATAATTCTTTCCCATAGTAAATCATTTGAGCTAAAAAGGTCCTGTCTCTTGGGAAGACCAGTATGGATTTACAAAATGCACTTGCAACATCACTTACCATGTACTTCTTTTGCAACCCGGAAGCAAGGTACCTATCTATTCCTGCATAAAATCTGTGGTCACTTCCTAAATAATTATCCAATCCGATTAGCAAGAGCGTATCTGCAAGAATTATTCTATTTTGATAGTCAACATCCGAAATTAATGTAATAACTGATGGAACCTCATGCTGAGGAAAATAGTAAAGAACGTGCTTATAGAGAAGCTCTAAGGATTCTGTCTCTTTATTAAAATCCGGAAAAACAGCGGTAACTTCGTCATAAAGTTCTTTCTGGATACTGTCCTGTTGCTTAGTTATCCAAACACTATCCACATATTGCTCTGGAAAGAGATAAGGATACTTCTCCTTTAAATCAGACAAATTATCAGGGGTCGATTCTGCAAACTCTCTTTCGAAACGAGTGACCTGAAGATTTACCTCTTTTTCAAGTACTTCTTGAGGAATGCGCTTATCATTCTTACAAGAAGAAAATAAGATTCCGGCCACAAATAGGATAATAATGCTCCCTTTCATATAAAGTATTTATGATACTATTTTATTATTAATGCCTTAGGGGTTATTTTTAACCCGCAAAGTTACTATTTCCAAATAAAAATACGTCTTATGAAAAAAGAAAAGGTAATTAATCATATTGTAGAATGGCTTCGGTCTTATGCCATTAACGCTAAATGCAAAGGGTTTGTAATCGGTGTTTCTGGCGGAATAGACTCCGCCCTTACTTCCACCCTATGTGCGAAAACAGGTTTACACCTACTCTGTGTAGAGATGCCAATACATCAAGGGCAAAACCAAGTTACCCGAGCCTCCAATCATATTGACTGGCTTCAATCAAATTTCGACAATGTATCCAGAATTCAAGTTAACCTGACTCCAGTATTTGATAATCTTATCGAGGCTTTACCCGATGTTGAAGAAGAGGAAAGCAGGCTTATGTCCCTTGCCAATACCAGAGCCAGATTAAGAATGACCACCTTATACTATTTCGCTGCCCTGAAGGGGTATTTAGTTGCTGGCACAGGTAACAAGGTAGAAGATTTTGGAATAGGTTTTTACACAAAATACGGAGACGGAGGAGTGGACTTAAGTCCTATTGCTGATCTTTTAAAAACCGAAGTTTATGAACTTGCCGGTCATCTTGGTGTACACCAGGAGATTTTAGATGCTCCCCCTACAGACGGACTATGGGGAGATTCACGTACCGATGAAGATCAGATTGGAGCGAGCTACCCAGAACTTGAGTGGGCTATGGCAATGCAAGATCAAGGAAAGAGTATCGATGACTTCCAAGGAAGAGAAAAAGAAGTATTTGCCATTTATAGTCGATATAATACCGCTAATCGACATAAAATGATACCAATTCCTGTTTGTGAAATTCCAGATAACCTAAAATAACCTCTCACCTAAGAATCAATCAATTAAATCGAATAAAGTTCGAATTATTCGCATTTTTAGGGAAAAAAAGTCTTTTTTTGTTAAAGAAATTAGATTTTTTAACCTTACATTGCATGTCAGTATTTTTCGACATGGCGATACGTTAAATTCTAGAAACCAATCCTTATGATAAAAGTTTTAATTGCAGACAACCATCCTGTTGTACGCTTAGGTATTAAACAGGTTCTCAATGGAACTTCTCAGTTCGAAATTATAGAAGAGGCTGCAACTACCAACGAATTATTCAGAAAACTTGAAAAGATAACACCGGACGTAATTGTCCTGGAAATGGATATTCCAGAGATAAATGGGATTGCAACTTTAAGAAAACTAAAACAAGACCACCCTAATGTAAAAGTTCTTATATATAGTGGGCAATCTGAAGATGTATATGCACTTAGTACTATAAGAGCGGGGGCATTTGGCTATTTATCAAAAACTGCAGATTTAGATTATCTTATTTCTGCAATAAAAAAAGTAAGCGAGGGAAGTATGTTCATTACCAATGAACTCGCTCAAAGACTTGCCTTTGATGAAGGCACCCAAAAGCCAAGAAGATTCTTTAGAAAACTTTCAACCCGAGAAATTGAAGTGTTAAAGTTATTGGCAAGTGGCAAAAGGAACAAAGACGTTGCCATTGGATTAAATCTCAATGAGAAAACAGTGAGTACCTATAAAGCAAGGCTTATGAAAAAATTAAATGTTGATAATCTAGTCGATTTGCTTCAGCAGGCCAAGGCTCTGGAATTGTACTAAAAAATCAACTGAATTAAAGAAATAAATGGTCCTTTCGTCTTCGGAAGGACTTTTTCTATTGAACAAAGAAGTCCTACGAAAGTACCCTATTCAACTTTTTACTCAACAACTTATTCAACTGTAAATAATTCATTATTTCTTCTAAGACTTCTTTATTATTATCCCCTTCTTTAGTGTCTTCTTGAAGAGCAAGGATTCTTTTCTTTACTAAAAAGCACCTTAGAGTTAAGATGGTTTCACTTACCAATTGGGAAATTCCATTCTCTTTTTCTTTCGGATATATATCCTTTCTGTCCCATTTATGCAGTTCGTATTTCTCTTCTTCCATTAAAATAGAAGATACTTCTTCACTCAAGTCCTTATCTAAACCATTTAAAAACATTTGAACAGAAAAATCTTCTTTCTGATTTAAAGTTTCAATAAGCTTATAATACAACGATCGAAACGTTTCATGAGTTAATTCTATTTCATCTTCTTGTAAATCTAGGTATACTTTTTCGTACACCTTTGCTTTGTTATTTTCTGGTTCCAGCACTAATTCTCCAGCCTCGTTTTCTTTTAATATAAGATCCTCAAATTCTTGTTGAAGGTCGCCATACATTAAAAGCATTTCTATTATCTTTTTTTCTAATTCAAACTGCAGATTAACTTTTTCCTCTTTTTTATCGTGCTTGTACACTTCAAAAGCTCTGCCTGAGGAAGGTTCCATTTTCTTTGCATCTTCCCTTCTTTTCTTTTTAGATATCTGGGCCAGGGCATTGAATAAGACTTCTTCAGAAATTTGCATTATTCGAGCACATTCCTGTACATAAACCTCTTTTTTAATCCTATCTGGAATCTTGGCAATACTTTGAACTATTTCGGTAATGGTTTCGGACCTCTTTATTGGATCATTAGAAGCTTCATTACTTAATAGGGATGTTTTAAACTGGATAAAGTCTTTTGAATTCGCTTTTAAGTAAGTTTCTATTTCTTCTTTACTATTTTGCTTGGCAAAACTATCGGGGTCTTCTCCTTCAGGAAAGGTGCATACACGAACATTCATGCCTTGTTCCAGAATCAGATCTATACCTCTTAAAGATGCCCGTAAACCTGCAGCATCCCCATCAAACAGTACGGTGATATTTGAACTTAGTCTATTTATCAGCCTGATTTGCTCTGGTGTCAATGCAGTCCCGCTAGAAGAAACAACATTGTGTATTCCACTCTGATATAATTGGATAACATCCGTATATCCTTCTACCAAATAGCAATTATCTTCTTTAGCAATGGCTTGTTTTGCAAAGTAAAGCCCGTAGAGCACCTTGCTTTTATGGTAAATTTCACTCTCAGGGGAATTGAGATACTTTGCGGCCTTTTTGTCCTTCGACAAAATCCTGCCTCCAAAACCTAATACCCTTCCACTCATCGAGTGAATTGGAAACATAACTCTTCCCTTAAACCGGTCAAAACGTTTTACTAATTCTGGATTATCCGAATTAATTCTTTTAATTGACAACCCCGTTTTTACCAAAAACTCTTCCTTATAGCCTTTCCCTAGGGCATATTCTGTAAATGCCTCCCATTTATCTAAACAGTAACCAAGTCCGAATTTCTTGATCGTCTCTTCGCTAAAACCCCGTTCTTTAAAATAACTTAGACCTATTGCTTTACCCAACTCTTCATTCCACAAGATGTTGGAGAAATATTTTTGTGCAAATTCCGAAACCAGATACATGCTTTCTCTCTCATTTGCCATCTCTTTTTGCGCATCAGACTGCTCCGTTTCCTCAATGTCTATTTGGTATTTTCTTGCCAGGTATTTTATGGCCTCAGGATAGGTAAAATGTTCGTGCTCCATTAAAAAAGCAACTACATTACCCCCCTTTCCACTACTAAAATCCTTCCAGATTTGCTTTACAGGAGAAACCATAAAGCTAGGCGTACGTTCATCCGTAAAAGGGCTTAATCCCTTGAAATTGGAACCCGACTTTTTCAGTTGAACAAAGTCGCCAATTACCTCCTCTAAACGGGCAGTTTCATATACCTGATCTATAGTTGTCTTAGATATCAAAATACTAGTATTCGAAGTATAAAAATACGAAAATTGAAAGACGCCGTACTACTAAAATACCAATTGACTCCTTTATTTTTAACAACCCCAAAAAATGTAAATACCGAAACCTTTTTTATAGAAAATTAACGAAGTGTATGGTCTGGTTCCTAGGCTTATATGGAAGCAATTGTACTATAAGGTAAATCGCAATCCAAAAGAAATATTCCTTTGCTCAGGAGTAAACTCTCGAAAAATTGGATTTAAATCGTATTTCACATATAGTTGAAAACAATCTATGCCCATATAACCAGCGACACCATATATAAACTGACTGCTATTAATACCTCCCTTTAATTTTTCCTTTACTTCTTGTCCGTCCCTATTGTATTTTAACTTCTGACGTGTTCCAAGATTAACTCCTCCGTAACCTCCAAGTCCAATCCTGAATTGATTTTTTAAGGAATACCTTACACTATTCCCCTGAATTTTTTTCCTTGAAGGACCAAATTCAAAATATACTGGGACTACTAGGTTATCCATACGAAGTTTCGATTTCCGCAAAGGGTATGGAAAGGGTTCATAAACGGTTTCTCCGAGTTCGTTGGTGGTATAATAAAAACTTTCCTTCGATCTTAGGCCATTAAACTGAAATGAAAAACCGTAATGAAAGCGCACAAAGTTGCTTTGGTTAAAAACCCTCGTTCTCCAAGTCCAACCAATCTCGAAAAAACGGCTTCCCCAAACTTTATACGGTGTATCCTCTAAAGATCTCCCTTCAATTATTGCATTATTCAGGCCAAATGCGATAACAAAATCAGAATAGGTCCTCCTGTCATACTTAGACCATCCGTCTTCATCATTAAAAAAGTTCCAATCTTCTTTATCAATTTTTATGACCGTTGTTTTCTCCTCCTTTTCTTCCTCTGCGACATCCGGTGCAGTTTCCAGGCCATTTCTTTCTAACATGGCTATTTTATTGTCAATTATGGTAAGCCTGTTTTCTATATTGAGTGCTCTTTTCTTTGCAGCTTTTTCTTTTAATTCGTCTGCTTCCTCTTTGGTAATGGTGCCTTTTTCTAGTCTTTTATTAATTGCTTCCACTTCATTTTTTAAGGCCTTTTTTTCTTGAAGTGCGACTCTTTCGCGTTCTAATTTAAGTTCCTGTATCTGTTGATCGGCCGTTTCTTGCCCCATCATTGTGGTGGCCCCTAGGCATAAAAATAGTACTGCAAATTGCTTAAATAGTGTTCTCATAACGGATTTTGATTGTTTGTGATGAATAAACTCCAGGCTGCCAATTCACAGCCAGATAGTAAAAATTTTATTTTGATTAATTGTTTCGATCGGCTAAAGCGGTCCTAACCTTCTTAAAACCAATCTTTAGCTTATCAAATATTTGATCTCTAAAAGACTGATCTAACTCTAGCTCTACCTGAGACAATAGTGCGTTAGGATCTATAGAATTATCTTTTCGAACTAAGGTTTCTTCCAGAACTTCATTTTGTGCCTGCACGAGCAAGGCTTCTACTTCCAAGTCTGTCAACTTATTATCGTCAGATTCCATATTAGTTACCTGCACAAGAACTTCTTCAATTTTTTTATTAATTAAAACATCTGTTTCGTTTAGTGGCATTCCATCATCTTGAATCAACACATTACTTCCTTCCGTTTTCTCTTCCTTTCTTACCCCGCTATTTTGTGCTAAGAAAGTATCCTCCTCGACAACGATTTCTTTTGGCGTATTTTCTTTTTCCTTGTCTACCTGAACCACTTCTTCACTTTGGACATTGATAAAATCAGAGCTATTGGTATTGTTTTCAACATCCGTGAGTACAGTTCCTTCGACAGGTATTTCTTGAGCTTTAGGACCAACCAGATTCTTCTTTGGTGCCATTTCCAAATAATACACCGTACTAAATACTATAGCCGTAACAGCCGCTACACTGGCATATCTAAGCCATTTACTCTTGGGATGCATCTCGGCTCCATCTAGTTTATCGGAAACCTTCTCCCATGCATTCGACGATGGTTCGATCTCTCTTTCTGCGAAGTGTTTTCTAAAAAACTCGTCTAACTTATTTCGTTCCATAACCCAACACCTTTTGTTTCAAAATTTGATCTTGCAAAATTCTTTTTGCCTTAAATAATTGCGATTTGGATGTACTCTCAGAAATATCGAGCATAGCTGCAATCTCGCTGTGTTTATACCCTTCAATCGCAAATAAGACGAATACCATTTTATATCCCTCAGGAAGATCGTCAATAATCCTTTGCAAATGTTCCACATCCACTTCTGTAGTCGGGAGATGCCCCATGGGTGGCTTCTTGTGAATTACCTCATCATCAAATACAACGAATTGCTTTTTCCTCAAAAAGGAAATACACTCTCGAATAACTATTCTTCGAATCCATCCTTCAAAACTACCCTCTCCTCTATAGGTTTCTATACGATTAAAAACCTTTACAAAGCTTTTGATCATAACGTCTTCTGCAAAGTGGATGTCCCTAATATATTGCCGACAAACACCCAACATTTTTGGCGAGTACTTTTCAAAAATGGTATGTTGCGCCCTGCTATTTCCAGCAGCTGCTTTACGGACAAGAACCCTATCGTTTTTGTAAAATGATATAATTTTCAAAGCTTTCATTATGGTCTCCTATTAGGATAGACGCTTGTGCTTTATAAAAGGTTGCCTGAAGATAAATTTTATTTCTTTCTATCCACCACATAGTTAACCATGAGGCTGAGGGCATCTTTATAAGGCGAATCCGGATAGGAAGATAACAACTGCAGAGCCTGATCTTTGAAGTAGTTCATTTTTTCTTCTGCATATTTAAGGCCGCCATTGTCCTTAACAAAGTTAATTACCTCCTTTACCCTCTTCTTATCTTTGTTGTGATTTTTTACGGAGTTTATAAGCCACTTTTTTTCTTTTGGAGAACAGGTATTGAGGACATAAATAAGTGGCAATGTCATTTTTTGCTCCTTAATATCGATCCCAGTTGGCTTTCCTATTTTTTCCGCACCATAGTCGAACAAATCATCCTTAATTTGAAATGCCATTCCGCAGAGTTCTCCAAATTTTCTAAAGGACGCTACTTCTTCACTTTCCGGTTTTACAGAACATGCTCCAAGGCTGCAACAAGCGGCAATTAAGGTAGCCGTTTTTTGACGAATGATATCGTAGTATACTTCTTCTGTAATGTCTAACCTTCTGGCTTTTTCAATTTGAAGTAGTTCTCCTTCGCTAATTTCTCTTATAGCTACTGAAATTATTTTTAAGAGGTCAAAATCTTCGTATTCTACAGAGAGCAACATTCCTTTAGATAGCAGATAGTCCCCTACCAATACAGCAATTTTATTTTTCCATAGGGCATTAATTGAAAAAAAACCTCTTCTCTTATAACTGTCGTCTACCACATCGTCATGGACCAAAGATGCCGTATGTATTAACTCTATTACAGCCGCTCCTCGGTAGGTCCGTTCATTAACTTCCCCGTTGTTAACCAATTTAGCGGTGAGAAAAACAAACATAGGCCGCATTTGTTTTCCCTTTCTGTTTACAATGTAGTACGTAATTCGGTTTAAAAGAGCCACCTTTGTAGACATGGAATCGCGAAACTTTTTCTCAAAAAGTTCCATTTCTTCATTAATAGGTTCCGCAATTTGTGCTACAATTTTCAAAAGTTGATGCCTTTCTTGTGTTCGCTAAAATTAGTTAAAATATAAAGGGGAAAGAAGCAAGTAATGGTAAATAAAAAAAAACGTAAAACAGCGGTATAATTTGGAAGTGCAATTGTTCCTAAAAGTCAGACAGACTTGTTCGCAAGTTGCCCACATGCGGCATCAATATCTTTACCTCTGGACCTGCGCACGGTTACCGTAATCCCTTCCTGTCCAAGAGCCCTAACATAGGCATCAATAGCTTTAGAAGAAGCTTGTTGAAACCTAGGGTCATCAATTGGATTATACTCTATTAGATTCACCTTTGCAGGCGCAAACTTGCAAAATGAAACTAGGGCCTCTATGTCTTTTTGGGTATCATTGATACCGTCCCAAACTACATATTCGTAGGTTATTCTGCTTTTTGTTTGTTTATACCAATACATTAATGCATCTCTTAATTCCTTTAGAGTAAATGTTGCATTAAACGGCATAATTGAAGTTCGCACTTCTTCAATTGCAGAATGAAGAGAAACTGCCAGGTTAAACCGAACCTGGTCATCTGCCAATTTTCTAATCATTTTTGGCACGCCAGAGGTAGATACTGTAATTCTCTTTGGAGACATTCCTAAACCCTCTGGAGAAGTTACTTTGTCTATTGCCTTAAGAACATTCTTATAGTTCATTAAGGGTTCCCCCATACCCATAAATACAATATTTGTAAGGGGCCTGTCAAAGTATAAAAGACTCTGTTGATGTATTGCTACCACCTGATCGTATATTTCATCCGGATTTAGATTCCGCATACGCTTTAATCTTGCAGTTGCACAAAACTGACAGTCCAGACTGCAGCCAACCTGACTTGAAACACAGGCAGTAGTTCTATTCTTGGCTGGAATAAGTACAGATTCTACTATAAGATTATCGTGCAGTCGAACTGCATTTTTTATCGTACCATCTGAGCTTCTTTGTTGATTGTCTACTTTAATATGATTTATAACAAACTTTTCCTGCAGCTTCGCTCTCGTCTTTTTGGAAATATTAGTCATGCCCTCGAAGGAATGAATTCCTTTTTGCCATAACCATTCATATACCTGATTTCCTCTAAAAGCAGGTTCTCCAATATCTTGGAAAAAGCTCCTAAGCTCTTCTTTGGTTAATGCTCGTATATCTTTTTTTCCAACCATCTTAAAAAAAATCCTGTCTAAACATTATAGAAAAGACAGGACATAAATCATTGTTTGCCAGATCCTTTAAATGATCAACATAGCATCTCCATAGGAGTAAAATCTATAGCCTTCCAGAATAGCCTCTTTATAAGCGCGTTTCATTAAATCATGTCCCATAAATGCAGAAACCATCATCAGGAGAGTAGATTTAGGTAAGTGGAAATTAGTTACCATAGCATTGGCAATACTAAAATCATATGGGGGAAATATAAATTTATTTGTCCACCCATCAAAAGTATTTAACGTGTGCTCTGAAGACACAGCACTTTCTAACCCTCGCATAGCGGTTGTCCCAACTGCACAAATCTTTCGTTTATTTAACTTGGCAGCATTAACTATTTCGGTAGCCTTCTCTTCGATGACCAGTTCCTCACTATCCATTTTATGTTTTGAAAGATCTTCAACTTCTACAGGACTAAATGTTCCTAATCCTACATGTAAGGTAAGTTCGGCAAAATCTACCCCTTTAATTTCTAATCGTTTCAATAAATGTCTCGAAAAATGTAATCCAGCTGTAGGCGCAGCCACTGCACCTTCGTATTTTGCATAAATGGTTTGGTATCTGGATTCGTCCTCGGGTTCCACATCCCGTTTTATATATTTTGGTAAGGGAGTTTCTCCTAACTCTCTGAGTTTTCTTCTAAAATCTGAATAAGACCCATCGTATAGAAATCGCAAGGTTCTTCCTCTTGAGGTTGTATTGTCGATTACCTCGGCTACTAGTGTCTCATCATCTCCGAAGTAAAGTTTATTACCTATTCTTATTTTTCTTGCCGGATCTACTAAAACATCCCAAAGTCTTTGCTCCTCATTAAGTTCGCGCAATAAAAATACTTCTATACGAGCACCTGTCTTTTCTTTGTTCCCATAAAGTCGTGCAGGAAATACTTTGGTGTTATTTAATACCATAACATCCCCCTCATCAAAATAATTTATGAGGTCCTTAAACATTTTATGCTCAATTTTCCCCGTTTCTCTATGAACGACCATTAACTTGGATTCATCTCGGTTTTCTGCAGGATATTCCGCCAATAATTCTTTTGGCAATTCAAAATTAAAGTGTGATAATTTCATATAAGCGTTTTAGTACATCTTTTTTGCGGTGGCAAATATACGATGCTTGAACAGGCCTTGTCAAGTAAATACGATTTTAAATCTAGTTCGGCAGTTCTTTAATCTCAAATCCAATCTTTTCGAAATCCTTCCAAAATTTTGGATAGGATTTCGAAACCACCTCCGCGTCATTTATTCTCAAAGGTCTAATAAGTGCCAAAGGAGCGAAAGCCATGGCCATCCTATGATCATTATAGGTATCTATATACACTTCATTTCCGTTCACTTCGGAAGGGATAAGTGATAGTGAAAGATCCGTAATGGAAACTTTAGCACCCAGCTTTTTTAATTCATTTTGCATCGCTACCAATCTGTCCGTTTCCTTTATTTTAAGCGTGTGTAATCCAATCAAATTACATCCCATTCCTAAACCAAAACAAGTAACGGCTACTGTTTGAGCCAAATCAGGAGCATTGGTTAGATCAAAGTTTAGAGAAGTACCTTCCGGTCCTTTTACTTTTACTAGTTTAATGGTGTTCTTGCTAAACGTAGTTTCCACACCAAAGCCCTTGTACAGCTCTGTTAATATGCTATCCCCTTGCAAACTATTTTCCTTGTATGCGGTGAGCGTAATATTACTGCCGATAGGGCTTAGAGCAATCAGACTAAAGAAATAGGAAGCAGAACTCCAATCAGACTCTACCGTCAGGGTCTTGGTTTCTACTTGTTCACAAGTGGCAACCGTGATGGTATTTCCAATGAATTCGGTAGCCACTCCAATTTGATCTAATAAGGCTAAGGTCATCTTTATATAAGGAATGGATGTAATCGTACCAACTAAATCCAATTCCAAACCATTTTTAAGACTTGGCGCAATTAAAAGAAGAGCAGAAATATACTGGCTACTAATATTTGCAGGTAAGCTAACCTTATTATTCGGAAGGTCCTTTCCATTAATTTTAATTGGTGGGTATCCTGCTTTCTCCAAGTACGCAATATCGGCTCCTAGTTGCTGTAAGGCTTCAACCAAAATTTTTATAGGTCTCTCCTGCATTCTGGCAGAACCTGTTAACGTAACAGAACTACCCTTCTTTGCCGCAAAAAAGGCTGTCAGAAATCGCATAGCTGTACCGGCATGATGAATATCTACAACCCCAGAATCCATATTCAAACCTTTGGCCATTACTTCTCCGTCATCAGACTCTGACAGATTTTCAATAGTCAGATTCGGATAGATAGCTTGTAATAAGAGTAGTCGATTGGTTTCGCTTTTGGATCCTGTAATGGTAAGTTTGGCATCTAATGTTTTCTCATTTGGGCCACTAAGTAGTAATTTCAAAAGTCTATTTTTTTGTAAAGGTGTAAAGATACGAACTATTTCAATTTAGGATTGTTCTGATGTCTTTGATGATCTCTTTTTGTTTTCAGTTCCATTTTCTTTTCAAAGGCCTCCTGAAGATCAATTCCCGTCTGATTTGCAAGACACAACACTACAAAAATCACATCGGCCAATTCTTCTCCGAGATCTTTTTCTTTATCCGACTCCTTTTCACTTTGTTCGCCATATCTCCTAGCGATAATTCTAGCTACCTCTCCCACCTCTTCCGTCAGCTGCGCCATATTGGTCAACTCATTAAAATATCGAACACCGTGTTCTTGAATCCATTTGTCAACCGCTTTTTGTGCATTCTCTAGGTTCATATATCTTTATTTTTAGTGTCGATTATAATAGTTACCGGGCCATCGTTAAGCAGGTTTATTTTCATGTCGGCGCCAAAAATCCCTGCAGCTACTTTCTTTCCTAAATCTTTCTCTAATTGCTGGAGAAAAGCCTGGTAAACAGGAATAGCCACATCGGGTTTAGCCGCCTTGATATAGGAAGGTCTGTTGCCTTTTTTGGTTTTTGCGTGTAAGGTAAATTGGCTTACCACCAGGGCCTCAGCATTAATATCTATCAGCGATAAATTCATTACACCCGAATCGTCGTTAAACAATCTTATATTACAAATCTTTTTTGACAACCATTTAATATCCTCGGAGGTATCTTCTTCCTCAATACCCAATAAAACAAGGAAACCTATCTTTATCTTAGACACTATTTCATTGTCTACCTCTACCGAACAGAATTGAACTCTTTGAATCACTGCTCTCATAGGCCTTCGTAATTATCCAGTCTATAGGTATCGTCCTCTCCATTTAATATTTGGAGATAACTATGGTACCTGCTCCAAGACAGTTCTCCCTTTTCCAGAGCTTCTTTAACGGCACACTTTGGTTCGTCTATATGCAAACAATTGTTGAATTTACAATTGGCTTTTAAGGCAAAAAACTCCGGGAAATAATCCCCAATTTCATCCTTGTCCATATCCACCACGCCAAAACCCTTTATTCCAGGTGTATCAATAATTCGGGCTCCAAAATTTAGATCGTACATTTCTGCAAAGGTAGTTGTATGCTGTCCTTGATAGTGTTGCGAAGAAATTTCCGTAGTTTTTATCTGGAACTCAGGAGCTATTGCATTGACCAAGGTCGACTTCCCCACGCCAGAATGGCCGGAGAAAATATTTACCTTCCCTTCCATTAACTCAGATACTTTGGAGACATTCTTGCCAGTATGTGCAGAAATGCCGATACAATCATAACCTGCGTTTCGATAGATGTTTGCGGTATACGCAACTTCTTCTAACTCTTCCGGAGAATACATATCGAGCTTGTTAAATAATAACACCGTTTTAATATCATAGGCCTCACAGGTAACCAAAAATCGATCAATAAAAACCGTAGAGGTTCTCGGATTTTTAAGAGTTACTAATAAGAATACCTGGTCTATATTGGCAGCTATTATATGGGTTTGTTTTGAAAGGTTTACCGATTTTCGGATTAGATAATTTTTTCGATCCTCAATCTTTGTGATAACACCAAAAGTTTCATTTTCGTTAGATTCCAAATCAAATAGCACCTTATCGCCTACGGCTATTGGATTCGTACTTTTTATACCTTTTATTCGAAATTTTCCTTTTATTCTGCATTCGTGCATGGTACCATCTTCGGCCTTTACTGTGTACCAGCTACCTGTAGATTTATAAACCGTACCCTTCATGCAAATATATTTGGCTACAAAGAAACAATTTTAGTTTTACACCTAAGAAATCGATTAAAAAAAACCCGAACATATTCCATATGTTCGGGCATATACTACGTCCTGGTTCTTGCTAGAAATCTTTAAAAACTATTCTACCTCCAGCCAGGGTATTTTTATTAACTGTTTTCGGATTGCCATAGACAAAGACATCACCACCTGCTTTAACACTTACATCCAATTGCTCTGTAGCATGCAATTCGGCTTCACCACCGGCTGATATCTTAATACTGGCTACTTCAGATTTTAATTCTCTTCCATCAAAGACCCCGCCCGTATTTATTACTACAACCTGGTTTTTTGCCAGTCCAGAAGCTTCAACTACACCACCTGTTACAGCTCTTACCTCAACATCCTTAACTTCCATACCGACAACGATGCGCGCACCTTCCTGAGTTCGAAGGGTAATATTGTTTTGTTTAATCAGCTCATTACAGACAATCTTGGCTCCTTCATTTCCATCAATGACAGAAAGTGAGGTATAATACACTTCGACAAAAGTGTCTTCCCCCTGGAATTTACTATCGGTATCCATCCGCAGCTTTAAAACACCATTTTTATTTACAAATTTCACATCGTAAATATTGCGCCCTTTCACCACGATTTTATTTACGTCAGACTGAATCAGGTTTACTTCAATTAAATCGTATACCTTAATCTCACTAAAGGAACCTACATCCTTATCTACAACATTTTGGGAGATTCCAATGGAAGTAGTAAGCACTAAACAAAGCAATACTAGTTTTTTCATCTTTACATTTATTTATAGTTAACAAAAAGACCTTCTTTTCTCCTAATTGTTACACTTTTAAGATATAAAAACAGGGAAATTAAAGATTTTTTAACCAGCATTAATAATTTTCTCCTGATGATTAATGGATTCTTGATGAATTGCTTTAAACAGGCGTAGCACAAACTCCTCACTTAGCCCTTTGGTTTCTCCTTCTAAAATCATCTTACCAAGGATAGAATTCCATCGATTTGTCTGCAATACTGCCACATTTCGTTGCTTTTTGAGCTCCCCAATACTGTCCGAAACCTTCATTCTCTTACCCAACATATCGAGTAATTGATTGTCAATAATATCAATTTGAGCTCGAAGGTTGGTAATCTTCTGATTGTATTCTGCCTCCTCATCCGTCTCTTTTCTGATTTTTAAG
Organism: uncultured Eudoraea sp.; assembly: GCA_964636005.1. Classification (GTDB taxonomy): domain Bacteria; phylum Bacteroidota; class Bacteroidia; order Flavobacteriales; family Flavobacteriaceae; genus Eudoraea. The sequence goes on along the minus strand of CAZWPZ010000066.1, from coordinate 50,400 downwards.
TCTTCCATAATTTGAACTAAACTATTTGGTGTAACCTGTTGTGCCGCATCGCTCCAGGCATTGTCCGGATCGTGATGCGTTTCAATCATCAACCCATCAAAATTTAAATCAAGGGCAGTTTGCGAAATATCGAATATCATATCCCTTTTACCACCAATATGGGAAGGGTCATTAATCAATGGTAAATCCGGGAATTTTGTTTGCAATTCTATCGCCATTTGCCATTCCGGAATATTCCTGTATTTCGTTTTTTCATAACTAGAAAAACCCCTGTGAATTACACCTAGTTTTTTTATGTCGGCCGTATACAGTCTTTCTATAGCTCCTAACCACAAGGACAAGTCAGGGTTAACAGGGTTTTTTACTAAAATTATTTTATCCGTACCTTTTAGGGCATCGGCTATTTCCTGTACAATAAACGGACTTACAGTAGAACGAGCTCCTATCCATAACAAGTCAATGTCATGTTCCAAGGCAAGGTCTACATGTGCTCTATTTGCAACTTCAGTTGCCGTCTTTAGTCCGGTTTCCTGTTTTACTTTCTGTAACCATTTTAAGCCAATTGCACCTACTCCCTCGAAGTTACCTGGTCTGGTTCTGGGTTTCCATATACCGGCCCTGTAGTAATTTACGTCTGTATTTTTAAGCTCATGTGCGATACCCAAAACTTGTTCTTCTGTTTCAGCACTGCATGGGCCAGCAATTACAAGGGGGTGGCTCAAATTCATTTCATCTAACCAAGATCTTAGTTCTTTTTTATTCTCCATTTTTATTTCTCTTTTCTTTGTTGAGGTATTCCAGTTAATATATCTTTTATCTTATTTGTGTTTGTCATTTCATCGAATACAGCTGTAAAATTATCCTGTACCAGTAAATTTTTAAATTCTTCTAAATTCTCTATATAAGCCTGTAGCGTTTCTACTATGTTGTTCTTGTTTTGCTCGAAAATTGGAGTCCACATGGCCGGTGAACTCTTGGCAAGTCTTACTGTACTTTCAAATCCACTTCCCGCCATATCGAAAATATCTCTTTCATTTTTTTCCTCTTCCATTACAGTCTTTCCCAACATAAAGGAACTTATATGAGACAAATGGGAGACATAGGCTATATGTTTATCGTGCGATTTTGGATTCATATAACGGATACGCATGCCCATTTTAGCAAAAACCTCTAAGGCAATTTCCTGTAGTCGGAATGCCGTTTTCTCCACCTCACAAATGATATTGGTTTTTCCTTTATACAAGCCCAGAAAGGCCGCAGATGGTCCTGAAAACTCTGTTCCCGCAATTGGATGACAGGCCAGGAAATTTCGCCTTTTAGCATGGTCCTCCACCGACTTGCAAATCGCTTCTTTGGTAGAACCTAAGTCAATCACCAAGGTTTCCTCTCCTACCTTATCTAGCAGCTCCGGCAATTCCTTTACAATAGCATTTACAGGAATACTTACTACCACAATATCTGCTTCTAAAAGGTCTTTCTCCGTAGCTTTATGATCAATTAGTCCCAATTCAATGGCCTCCTCCAAATAGGACGAGTTAGTATCTATTCCTTTGATCTCAACATTGGCATATGCAACTTTCAGCTCTTTGGCAAAAGAGCCCCCAATAAGTCCAATCCCAATAATAACAACTTTCATACCTAATTAATTCGCAAACCTTTTAATCGCTTCTTCAATTTTATCCTCGCTTACACATAAAGAAAATCGGATATACCCCTCTCCCATGGAACCAAAAATAGTTCCGGGAGCAATAAATAAGTCCTTTTCGTAAAGAAGCTTATCTACAAATTCTTCAGAGCCTCCTATCGATTTTGGTAATTTTGCCCAAACAAACATACCTGCGCTTTTTTTATCATGTGTACAACCCAATAAATTCACCAATTGATACATTTTATTTCTTCTCCTACTATACAAGCCGTTTAGTGATTTGTACCAATTATCACCAGCACTTAATGCCTTGATTGCCCCTTTCTGGATCCCGTAAAACATTCCTGAATCCATATTACTTTTCACCTTTAATATAGAAGTAATAAGATCTGCACTGCCCATTACCATTCCAACTCGCCAACCAGCCATATTGAAGGTCTTACTAAGTGAATTTAATTCCAGAACATGATCTTTGGCCTCTGTACATTGTAACAGACTTACTCGATTTTCACAGAGAACAAAACTATATGGATTGTCATTTACCAATAAAATGTCATTCCTTTTCGCAAATTCGACCATTTCTTGCAAATCATCTAAGGTAACCATAGCACCTGTTGGCATATGTGGATAATTAATCCACATCAGTTTTACCCCAGAGAGATCCTGCCTTTCTAAGGCCTCTAAATTGGGTAACCACCCATTTTGCTCTTCCAGATTGTACTGCCTGATTTTCGCGCCAACTAGCTTTGAAACAGAGCTATAGGTTGGGTACCCGGGGTTTGGTATTAAAACTTCATCACCTTCGTTCAGAAATGCAAGACTTATATGCATTATACCCTCCTTAGAGCCCATCAAAGGAAGTATTTCCGAACTTGGATTTAACTTCACCGCAAATTGCTCTTCGTAAAAGCTTGCAATCGCATCGCGTAGTTCTGGCAATCCTTGATAGCTTTGATATTGATGCGCCGCCCTATCCATCAAAGAATCTTTAAGAGCATTTACAACCTCCTCAGTCGGGGGTAAATCCGGACTGCCAATTCCCATATTGAGGATAGGTCTCCCTTGCTCTATCAAAGCGCGAACCTCTCTTAATTTTTTAGAGAAATAGTATTCCTCAACGGTCTGAAGTCTTTTCGCTTTCTCTATCATAGCCTAGCATTTTTATATTCTCCCAACACTTTGAAATTCTCAAGCATAATTTCTAGCAAGGCCTTGGCCTTAGCAAAGTCTTCATAGGTCTCAAAGGTGACATCCACAAAAAATGCGTATTTCCATGGTGTTTCAATTATAGGAAGCGACTGAATTTTGGTTAAATTCAAATTACAATCGCTCATCACATTAAGTGCAGTAGCCAAACTACCCCTTTTGTGATCTGTAATGAAGCGCAGGGAAGCTTTATTTATTTGATCCTTTGGCAATTCTTTGTTTTGCGTTTTTACAATAATAAAGCGGGTTGCATTATTGCGAATAGTTTGGATATTATCCTTAATTATGGTGAGTCCATAAAGATCGGCGGCTACTTTTGGAGCAATTGCGGCTATTCCTTTCAGACTATTTTCCTGAATGTTCCTGGCAGTCTCGGCAGTATCCACATCCTCAATCATTTTAATGTGTGGCTGTGTTTTCAAAAATTCCCTACATTGTAAAAGAGCCATGGGGTGCGACCTAACTTCTAACAAATCAGGAAGACTTTGTCCCTTTAACGCCATGAGATGGTGGTTTATATTCAGATAGAATTCTCCAATTATATGTAAGTTGTTTTCATAGACTAATGCATAATTCGGAATAATGGAACCCGCAATGGAATTCTCTATTGCCATGACTCCCTTATCCGCGTTTTTATTTAACAACTGATCCACCAAATTGTGAAAAGACATGCACTCCACCAAATGTATATCATGACCAAAGTAATCCAAAGCCACTTGATGATGGTTTGATCCTTTTATCCCCTGAATTGCTATTTTTAGACCCATTTGGCAACTAAATTGCTAAAAAAAAGTCCCGTATTATACGGGACCTAATTTAATATCTTGTTTGTAACAATCTTAAAACAGTCCCCTTGCCTCTTTAAAAAAGAAGTAAAAAAAGAATCCGTTCCAAAAATAATTACGTGTCATTTTTCTATAATTGAGTGGCTAAGGTAAATATTAAAATTAACATACAAAGACAAAACGTATCTTTTTAAGAATATTTACGATATACTTTAATTCCTTGCATTTTCTCTCTTAAATACTGCTGAATTGTGAGGATTTTCTATTTGACAAATTACAGATCCATCAAATTTATCAAAATTTAAATGCCACAAGACTGGGGATAAATTCTTCATTGATTACTTTTACAAAAAAATCAAATGTCTTTAACCGTCCAAAATATTAGTAAATATTACGGAAAACAAAAAGCTTTAGACGATATCTCCTTTTCAATAAAAAAAGGGGAAATTGTCGGATTCCTAGGACCAAACGGAGCTGGAAAGTCGACCATGATGAAAATCCTTACCACTTATCTTAAGGCAGACCAGGGAATAGCAAGGGTTAATGACTACGATATTGATGAACATCCTATGGCCGTACGAAAAAGTATTGGCTATTTGGCAGAGCATAACCCTCTATATCTGGAGATGTACGTAAAAGAGTATCTGACTTTTAATGCAGATATTTACAGTATATCAAAAAATCGAATCGCCGAGGTTATTGATGAAGTTGGGTTGCGTCCAGAGGCAAATAAAGTAATTGGCACACTTTCTAAGGGTTATCAGCAGAGGGTTGGATTGGCAGCAGCACTACTGCACGATCCGGAAGTTCTTATTCTCGATGAACCAACGACAGGTTTGGATCCCAATCAACTAATTGAAATTCGGAACCTCATCAAAAAGATAAGTAGTAATAAAACTATTTTACTATCTACGCATATAATGAAGGAGGTCGAAGAAATTTGTGATAGAGTTATCATTATCAATAAGGGAAATCTCGTGGCCGATAAGGCATTAGAGGAATTGCGATCATTAGACGAACAAATAATTGAAGTAGAATTCGACTATAGGGTCGAAGAGGCATTTTTACAGAAACTACCACATGCAGTCCAGGTGGTAAATACCGGCGGATTCTTATATGAAATTAGCTTTAGCACCACGAAAGATATGCGGCCAGTCGTGTTTGATTTTGCACATGACAACCAACTCAAAACACTTCAGTTAAACCGAAAGAATAAAAATCTGGAGACCCTGTTTACAGAGCTAACATCGGCCTAAAGACCATAGGGTGTCATCTAATAAAGTTGTCAATGGCAATATCGAGTTGCTTCTGAACTTTAGGATCGGTGCAGTTAATAAGGATAGTAATCACCTTTTTCTCCAAAGGATAAACAAAGAAATTGGAATATCCACCCACACCACTTCCTTTATGTCCGCAAAAAGGACGATTTTTGCTATCCATGCTAGCTTGCCATCCCAATCCGTAAAAAGTAGGCTTCTCCCCAATATACTGTGAGCTTGTAAATAAGTCCATCGTATCCTTGCTAACCAGCGTTGGATGTAATACTTCCAAACCCAGTTTATTAATATCGGTTACTGTAGACACATATCCCCCGGCTGCTAGCTTATAGCTGTTATTAACTGGAATGGATTTCTTAAATATAGAGGCCCTAAGCGTGTAAAAACTGACCATGTTCTGAATGGAGATACTGGGGTTATCAGGAAAAGTATGCTTCATTTCCAATGGGTCCAGGACTTTTGTTTTGACCAATTGGGAAAATGAAACGGCCGAAGCCTCCTCCAGTGCCAGTGAAAGAAGTACCCACCCAAAGCTGTTATATAGAAAGGAGGTGCCTGGAACAAATTGCAATGGGTCGTCTTTAAACAAATCCAGGCTTGCCTTAATACTCATATCTCGATTCAACCCGTACTCTTTCCCACGATACCCTCGTATACCAGCGGTATGGGATGCAAGTTGTTTTATGGTAAAATCAAATTCTTTTTTGGGATAGTCTGGTACATAATCAAAAATAGAACGGTTTAAATCTATCCATCCTTCTTGCACAGCTACGGCCAGTACCAGGGAAGCAATTGGCTTAGAAACACTGGCAATTCGAAAGATACTTTGATTCGGATGTACTTTAATCCGTTTCTTTATATTAGAAAACCCATATCCCTTACAAAAAAGAATATTCTCTTCATCACTCACACAAACAGCCAGTCCCGGAACCTTATGTTCAGAGACCAAAGACTGCAAAATACGATCTGCTAGCTCAAAATTGGTTTCCCCTTTATGGCACATTGTTTAAAAATCAATTTAGGATATAATTCCTATAACCCTCCATCCTGGAATAGCAGGGTTCCCCTGAATATCTCTTCTACTGTAACGGTTTCTGGTCGACTAAAACTTATAACATTCCCAGTTCCAGAAATCAAGCCTGTTAACACCAATTGCGGACTCACAAGCATATCATTACTTCCTCTGTGATTTACCACAAGATTTTGAACAGTCAATAAGTTGGCCTCAATGCGCGAGTCCCCTGCTGCAATGGTAAAGTTAGCCTCCTGGGCAGTACCTTTAATATTAAAATAAGCAATCCCGTTTACGACAATGGAGAGTTGCTCGACTGCAACTTCCAGATCAAACGACCCGTCGGTGGTCACATTATTGGGATCAAGGAAACTCTCAGAGATTAATCTTAAATTAGGAAATGTAAGTATCCCATCGCTTTCTATAGAAAAACCCGTGTTACTTCTAATTTCTGTTAGCTGAGGAGTAGTTATATAGAAGGTTGTCTGCCCGTATGGTCTAACAAAATTACAGTTGTTCTTGTTAAAAAGCATTAGTCTACCATCTTCTACTTGAACACTTATGTCCTTGGCAAGATTAGAGCCGGTTTCTACTTCTACTTTTTGGGTGGCTCCTTCCGCAACAACCAATTTGATATTCTCGTTAACAAGAATTCTATCAAAAGTGCCAACAGAAAATTCCTGACGTATTATTGTGCCGGTTGTTTGAAAACAATCGGGAGCATTTTCGCTATTGCAGGAAGCGAAAAACAGAACTACAACCATCCCCACCAAACCTACCTGTAGTTTTGAGAATACCATATGTCTTTTTTGTCGATACATCTTCATCTTTAAAACCTAAATCCAATCCCTACTTCCACAGCCTCCGCTGCAGCGCCATGCGATTTCAGCGTCAGAGCAGCATGTAATTTTTTTGCAAAATAATATTTCAGTCCAACTCTATTATATACTCTTCCTTCAAAATCAAAAGGGTAATAAACATAGTATCCTAATTGTGCAAGTACACTTAACTTTGATATGTAAAGTTCATAACCTGCAAAAATTCCTACTCGTTTAAAGTCTGTATTTGGATCCACGTTTAACTCAGGAAATGAAATAGACTGGTATCTGATAAGCTCTTTTAAGAAATTAGAAAAAAATAAATCGGCACCTAGTTGAATTCCACTCTTCCTCGAAATTCTTTTGTCCGCATAGGAAGATAAAATATAAAATGGAAATTGCCCAGAATTGATAACATCGCTCTCGTTAATTCCCGACCGAAAAACAACATTCAAATGAATGGGCTCGGTGATTTTTACTTTCTCCGGATTGTATATATACTGTACTTCCTCCTGCCAGCTTAGGTCGTATACCAGGCCAGCATTTATCGCCAAGGTATTCGTTGAAGTATTCGGTGCCTTTACATTTGCGTTAGAGTAATGGATTACCGAAATCCCAGCTTTAACACCTAGCCCTTTAAACAGGCGGTTCTGCTGGTAGTTTAACATGAGGAAGGTAGAACTCATAAACCTTGTCCCGTACGCATTATTCCTGAAATTATCGTTCTTATCATAAGGATTGGTGTTGTAGGCCAGGCCCTGACCAATTCGGAATTGCATATATCTTTTAAAGAAATAAAAATTATAGTGTGCGTAAATACTGAAGTTTTCCCCAAGAGTTTGGTTTCTCATATCCTGATAAATAAAGGAAACTCCTGTGTCTGGGTAATTATATTCTTGATGCCATTCCTTTAGGCCATAATTTTGTTTGTTAAAACCAAGAATAAAACCAGATGGATGTTCGGTAATCAAATGAGTAATATCCGGATTGTGAAGTAAGATAGATCCATAAAAAGCATTTGCATCTATGGTGTACTTGTTTGCTTTTTCTTTTTCTTGTGAAAAGAAGCGTAAGGTACAAAGGAGACAAAGAACAAGTACTTTGTAGTTCATGAATTGCAAAAGTATGGAATTTAAGTTGTACTAGAAGAGACTAGTTCATCTGGGGCAACAAAAATAAGGGGTCCCTTCATTGTATCCTTAAAACTCTAAAAAACTGCTTTGGCGATTTTTTTAATATTGTCTGACTTTCCCATCGAATAAAAGTGTAAAACTGGTACTCCTGCCTCCTTTAGTTCTTTTGATTGTGTAATTGCCCATTCAATTCCTACTTCTCGTACCTCCTTATTGTTATTACAAGATTCCACTGCATCAATCAGGTCTTGCGGCAGGTCTATTCTAAATACTTGCGGCAGTAATTGCAAATGTCTTTTTACAGCAATAGGTTTAATCCCGGGCAGTATTGGTACCGTAATTCCCATCTCTCTGGCGGCTTCGACGAACTCAAAATACTTTTTGTTATCAAAAAACATCTGGGTAACCACATAATGAGCTCCATCATCAACCTTTTTTTTCAACCACCTCAAGTCTGTTTTTAAAGAAGGTGCCTCCATATGTTTTTCCGGATATCCTGCTACCCCGATACAAAAATCTGCACAATTATCGGTCTCGATGACTTCGTGCAAATATTGGCCATTATTAAGCTGATGAATCTGTTGTACCAAGTCCGATGCGTATACATGGCCTCCTTTAGAAGGTTCAAAGTATTTCTCTTCTTTCATGGCATCACCCCTTAATGCCATGATATTGTCTATTCCCAGGTATTGACAATCTACTAATAAATATTCTGTTTCTTCCTTTGTAAAACCCCCGCATAAAACATGTGGAATCGTATCAACATCGTATTTGTGCTTAATCGAAGCACAGATTCCTACCGTGCCAGGTCGCATTCGAGTTAGTTTCTTGTCTAACAGGCCATTTCTGTCTATATAAACATACTCCTCTCTTGAAGTTGTAACATCAATAAAGGGGGGATTAAATTCCATTAATGGATCGATATTATCATAGAGCTCCTGTATATTTCTTCCTTTAACTGGTGGGATTATTTCAAAGGAGAATAAGGTCTCTCCTTTTGCATTTGCTATATGGTCCGTTACTTTCATATTCTATTCAATTTGTTCTATGTCGAATCCTAGTTTTGTTAGGATGATTATCCTTATTCATCTACTATATTAGGTGCAAGCCATCTTTTTGCATCTTCTAAGGCCTCTTTTTTTCTGAGAGCATAATCCTCAACCTGATCCATTTTTATTTTACCCAATCCGAAATATTTTGATTGGGGATGTGCAAAGTAATATCCACTAACACTCGCTGCAGGGTACATTGCCAAACTTTCTGTTAATTCTACACCAATTCTTTCCTTCACATCCAAAACTTCCCAAATGGTCTTTTTCTCTGTATGATCCGGACAGGCAGGATATCCTGGTGCTGGTCTAATACCTCTATAATTTTCTTCAATTAAAGATTGATTATTTAAATCTTCATCTTTTGCGTAACCCCAATATTTGGTCCGAACTTCTTTATGTAGGTATTCGGCAAAAGCTTCGGCCAATCTATCGGCCAAGGCTTTAACCATAATGGCATTATAATCATCTAATTCTTTTTCGAATTGCATGGCCTTTTCCTTAACACCAAAACCTGCTGTTACGCAAAAACAGCCCATATAATCCTGAATTCCAGAACTTTTTGGAGCGATAAAATCCGCTAAAGCCAGATTAGCCACTCCTTCTCTTTTCTTTGATTGTTGTCTAAGCGTTCTGAATAGGATTCCTTTAGCCAATTTATTTGTACCCGACTCATTTTCTTCTTCTGTAAGGGACAGTTCTATGTCATCTACCCCAACGGCGTTCGCTTTAAACAAGCCAAAGACGGCCTTTGCTGTAAACCATTTTTCTTCCATAATAGTAGACAACAAAGCTTGTGCATCTCGAAATAAATCGGAAGCTTGTTCCCCAACCACTTTGTCCTTTAAAATAGCGGGGTATTTTCCATGTAAATCCCAACTCCGGAAAAACGGGGTCCAATCGATATATTCTACAAGGGCCTCCAAATTTTGCGATAAAATTTCCTGTATCCCCAATTTATTTGGCTCGGTAATGTCACTTTTTGACCATTCAATTTTAAATCGATTATTTCTGGCCTGTTCAAGACTTAAATATTGCTTGACTTTACCTCTCTTCAAAAACTTATCTCTAAAATCCTCGTATTCTTCTTTTAGATTTTGTTTATAAGCAGCAGAGGTTTCTTTTTGGAGTAAATTTCCCAAAACAGTGACTGCCCTGGAAGCATCATTTACGTGTACAACAGATGCTGAATACTTAGGAGCAATCTTTACCGCTGTATGTGCCTTACTAGTAGTAGCTCCTCCGATAAGTAGTGGTATTCTAAACCCATTTCTTTCCATTTCACCTGCCAGATGTACCATCTCGTCTAAGGAGGGTGTAATAAGTCCACTAAGACCAATAACATCTACTGCTTCCTCCTGTGCTTTTTTTATAATCTCTTCTGGCGGCACCATTACTCCTAGGTCAATTATTTTATAATTATTGCAGGCGAGTACCACCCCGACAATATTTTTACCGATATCATGAACATCTCCTTTCACTGTTGCCATCAGCACTTTACCCGAAGATTGTGTTTCATCCCCTTTTTCTTCTTCTATATAAGGCAATAAATAGGCAACAGCTTTTTTCATCACTCTAGCTGATTTCACTACCTGAGGCAAAAACATCTTACCACTTCCAAAAAGGTCACCAACAACATTCATCCCAGTCATCAAATGTCCTTCAATAACTTCTATTGGCTTATTTACTGCCAGTCGAGCCTCTTCTACATCCATAAGTATATATTGATCAATACCCTTTACCAAAGCTCTGGTAATTCTTTCCTGAAGAGACTCGCTTCTCCATGAATCGTCGACCTTATTAGCTTTACTGGTTGCTACCACATTTTCAGCAAAATCAAGTAAACGCTCTGTAGCATCCTCTCTACGGTTAAGTATTACATCTTCAACCTTTTCTAACAGGTCTTTTGGTATATCATCATATACTTCTAACATCGCTGGGTTTACAATCCCCATATTCATTCCTGCCTTTATTCCATGGTATAAGAAAACGGAGTGCATTGCCTCCCTGACTGTATTGTTTCCCCGAAACGAAAAGGAAACATTGCTCACACCTCCACTGACATTGCAGTGGGGTAAATTCTCTCTTACCCATTTCGTAGCTTCAAAAAAATCAGTGGCATTTTTTTTATGCTCTTTCATTCCTGTAGCTACAGGAAAAATATTCAAATCGAATATGATGTCTTCCGGTGGAAACTTAACCTTATCCACCAATATGCGATAAGACCGCTCTGCGATTTCAATTCTCCTTTTATAGTTGTCTGCCTGCCCAACTTCATCGAAGGCCATAATAATGACAGCGGCTCCATAACGTCTTATTAACTTTGCCTGCCTGATAAATTCTTCTTCACCTTCTTTCAGGCTTATCGAATTTACAACACATTTCCCCTGAATTAATTGGAGTCCGGCTTCTATAATCTCCCATTTAGAACTGTCTATCATAATGGGAACCCTCGCGATATCTGGTTCGGCCATGATTAGATTGACAAACGTAACCATGGCTTTTTTTCCATCAATAAGACCATCATCCATATTGATATCGATGATTTGAGCTCCTCCTTCTACTTGATGCCTGGCTACCTCTAAAGCTTCCTCAAATTTTTCTTCTTTTATCAGGCGTAGAAATTTTTTAGAACCCGCAACATTGGTCCGTTCACCCACATTGACAAAATTACTCTCCGGAGTAATCACCAGAGGTTCTAAACCAGATAGCTTAAGTATTGGTTTAGCTTTTAGTCTTGAACGTTTTAGGTTCTTATTCATGGTTCTATCTTTCAATCCTCTGCTCCTTAAAATTTCTATGGGGCAAGCTCTTTATCTTCAAAAAAATCGAACTCTCGTGGGGAGTATTCTTTGGCTGTTTTTGCAATAGCAGCAATATGTTCTGGTGTAGAGCCGCAACATCCGCCTACAATATTGACCAAGTTTTTCTCAAGGTATACTTTTATTTGTTCTGCCATGATTTCCGGACTTTGGTCGTATTCGCCAAATGCATTTGGCAGACCAGCATTCGGATGTGCCGAAATACTCAAATCTGTTTTTTTTGCAATAGTTTCTAGATATGGCGTTAGTTGGTTTGCCCCGAGAGCACAGTTAAACCCAACAGACAATAAAGGGATATGATCTATGGAAATTAGAAATGCCTCTGCTGTCTGTCCAGATAAAGTCCTTCCCGATGCATCCGTGATTGTTCCGCTTACCATTATTGGGATGTCGAGGTTTCTTTCTTCTTTTACCTCAGCAATAGCGAATAAAGCGGCCTTTGCATTCAAGGTGTCAAAGACGGTTTCTATCATCAATACATCTGCCCCCCCATCAATTAATGCCTCTGCTTGCTCTTTGTATGCCAATAGGAGCGTCTCAAAGGATATAGCTCTATATCCTGGATCATTGACATCTGGCGACATACTTGCGGTCTTATTTGTAGGTCCGATACTTCCTACTACAAACCTCGGTTTCCGTGGCTCTTTTTTGGTAAATTCAGATGCTACTTTTTTTGCTATTCTCGCAGACTCATAATTCAATTCATATACTAACTCTTCCATCTTGTAGTCTGCCATTGCAATAGACGTGCTCGAAAAAGTGTTCGTTTCAATTAAATCTGCACCTGCTTCCAGGTATTTAGAATGAATCTCTTCTATGGCTTTTGGTTGGGTAAGGGAAAGCAGGTCATTATTCCCTTGCAAAGGAATGGTCCAATCTTTAAAACGAATACCTCTGAAGTCCTCTTCTGTAAATTTATACCTCTGGAGCATGGTGCCCATTGCACCATCAAGTATCAGTATTCTTTTCTTTAATAACTCCTTAATCATATACCCTATTTATTAGAAGTAATTTTTCTACTTCTTTTCATCAAAACACCCTACTATTTGTGTTCAATAGTGTGTTTAGAATAACTGTTGAATCATGTATGTTATAAGAAATCAAGGAGGATGAACTAAAACCCAGTGTTTTTAGTCTGTGTTATCTAGCCCTGATCTAATCATATTAGAAATAGGTAGAATGTAGCACCTTCTTTAAGATAAAGGGTTGCTAAGGTTTCAAAGGGTCTATTCCCTCCACCTTTCTTAATAACAATAACAATTTTATAAATGAACTAGGACAAAGTAACGGTACGCACTTAGGATAAGCAAGGAAATTGTTGTTTTTTTAGAAATTACCATTTCCTTGCTTTTTATTACTCTTTTAGATAAAACCTTCTATTCTAGGTGAAGATTAAGCCAAGATGCTCTGTATCACTTCTTTTTTGGCTTCCTTCTTACTGCCGTCGAAACCTGTTACCCCACCAACAGTGGTATATTTCATCATAAATCGTTTCCCAGGATTTACAATTTGATAGGCACTCTGACACATTACTGCAGCCTCGTGAAAACCAGATAGAATTAGCTTTAACTTACCTGGATACGTATTAACATCACCAATAGCGAAAACTCCTTTAATATTAGTCTGATAGTCATAAGCATTGTTTACCTTGATGGCATTTTTTTCAATTTCTAATCCCCAGTCTCCTATTGGTCCTAACTTAGGAGACAGGCCAAACAGAGGAATGAAGAAATCTGTCTCCAGATAATGATCTTCTTTATTGGGATCCGTAAACGAAATACCAACGGCACTTAGTTGCGATTCACCGTAGAGGTTTTTTATTTCTGCTTGCGTAAATAACTTTATTTTTCCTGCCTGCGCTAATTCAGATGCTTTTTCAACAGAATCTAAAGCTCCACGAAATTCATTTCTACGATGTACCAATGTAACTTCTGAAGCAACATCAGAAAGGTAGATAGCCCAATCTAATGCGGAGTCTCCGCCACCAGCAATTACTACTTTTTTATCTCTGTATTGTTCAGGATCTTTTATGATATATGCTACACCATTCCCTTCAAATTTTCCAATATTGGCTATTAAAGGCTTACGTGGTTCAAAAGAACCTAATCCTCCTGCAATAACGACTACGGGAGCATGATGTTCCGTACCAAGATTAGTCGTAACAATAAAGGAGCCATCTTCTAATTTTGTCAAAGTCTCTGCTCTCTCTCCTAGAGTAAATCCAGGTTCAAACGGTTTAATCTGCTCCATTAACCTATCTACCAAATCTCCTGCTAATATCTCCGGATAAGCCGGTATGTCGTATATTGGTTTCTTTGGATAAATTTCTGAGCATTGACCACCTGGCATTGGTAAAGCATCTATAAGGTGGGCTTTCATTTTTAATAATCCCGCCTCAAAAACAGTAAACAATCCGGTAGGTCCCGCACCAATAATTAATATATCTGATTTTATCATTTTATAGCTATTTTTTTACAATTATACTCATTAATTAAACTTCCCAAAAATTCTATTTTATTCCACTTTTATTTGCAATCAGGTCTTCTGTAATCTCGTTCATTTGATCGACCTTACTTTCAAAGTCTCCTTTAATGGTTTTACGAAAACGGTGTAAATTCTCTACCATCCTATTAATATCTTCTGGTATGACGTCTTCAAAAAATTGTCTTAGACGCTTCGCTGTGGTAGGAGACTTCCCATTGGTCGAAATTGCAATTTTTACATTTCCTTTGGTCACAATACCTCCCATATAGAAATCGCAGTAGGGTGGATTGTCGGCCACATTTACCAATTTATCCATTGCCCTACAGTCTTGGTAAACTTGTTCATTCACCTCTGGTTTGTCCGTAGTTGCTATTACCAGGTGTTTTCCAAGTATTAAATCCTTATGGTATACCCCATTAATCAAATCTGCGCTATACTTTTTTGCTAGTGTTAGGGTGTCTTGCCTAAACATCGGGGCCACCATAGTCACTTTAGCATCCGGACTGGATTTGGTGAGAAAATGCAACTTCTCCTCCGCAACATTACCTCCTCCAACAATCAGTATATGCAATTGTGAGGTCTTGAGAAAAATAGGATATAGGTTATTGCGATCTGTCATTCGGCCAATTGTAATTGTTTTGAATTGTATAAGCTCCTAATCGCATCCTGATGGCTAACCACTTCACCTATGACTATAATTGCAGGGTTTGTAAGATTGTTTTCTTCCACTACACTTTCAATGGTATCCACTATACCAATACCTACCCTCTCTTCACTGGTAGTTCCGTTTTGAATAATGGCAATAGGCGTCTTTCCTTTCCCCTCCATTTTGAAGAGTTTTACAATAGCGTTAAGTTTAGACATACCCATTAATATCACAACAGTAGCATTAGATTTGGCTGCTAATTTCACATCCTCCGACAACTTATGCTCTTTAGTCGTCCCTGTAATGACCCAAAAACTTTCAGCAGCACCTCTTTTGGTAACTGGTATATTTTGAGAAGCAGGTACAGAAATACAAGAGGAGATTCCGGAAACTACCGCCGTTTCTATTCCATGACTAGCTGCATATTCCATTTCTTCCGCACCTCTGCCAAAAACAAAAGGATCTCCTCCCTTTAGGCGTACAACGTTTCCTTTTGATTTCGCTCTCTGCACAATTAAAGAATTAATCTGTTGCTGTTGGTATGCATAACACCCTTTGCGTTTACCCACAAAGATAAGCTCTGCATTGGGGGCATACTCCAGTAACACCTCATTCACCAAGGCATCGTATAAAACGACATCTGCTGCACCTAGGGCCTTAATCGCCTTCAGGGTTATTAATTCCGGATCCCCGGGACCTGCGCCTATTACCGTAAATTTGGCATCTTTATGCATGGGTTACTTCTCTGTTTCTATACTGATCTACTGTCTTTAAAAAAGCCTTTGCCTCTGCTATATAGCTTTTCGCAAATTCTTCAGAAGGTTCTACTTTATTCAATTGTAAAACCATTTCTTCAAAGGATTTTTCTAAACTTATTTTATTAGTTTCAACAAATTGAGTCTGAAAGTCTTTGATGATTCCTTGATGTGTATTCGTTTTTACATTCTCTGACGTCAGTATAGCCTTAGCCGTGTTTACAAGAGAAGTGTAGGCATAGTATATAGAAGCTGCCCATTTCTCTTCAGTAAGTGCTTCTTCTGCCTTTTGAATTTTTTCTTCACTTTCGAACAACAGAGTCGCAATAAGATCTATAACCACTCCTGCACATTCGCCGATACCTATTGCTTTTTTGTATTGTGTATCGTTACCCCAATCAATAAAATCATCTTTGCTTAAATTATCAATAGAGGCTAGTGGTTTTAAGAGATTATAAAAATAATGCTCCCCTTTATCAGCGTAATATTTGTGGTATGCTGCGTTTTCTCCATTGGCCAAATAATCGTCAAGGATATATCTCAGGGCCTGAGGACCTCGTTTGCTAGGTATCTTTATTACTTTATCTGCAAATACTGCTTCCCCATTACCTTTGTTTCCTCCTCCCAGCAATACTTGAAGCGCTGGTGCAACCAATTTATCCTTTGTTCTGATGGACATTCCTTGAAATCCTATGTTTGCCATAGAGTGTTGCCCACAAGCATTCATGCAGCCACTTATTTTAATTACTATATCTTCATTATCCACAAAATCAGGGTATTCATTGGTCATAACCCTCTCTAATTCTTCAGCAATACCAGTACTACTTGCTATCCCTAAATTACAGGTATCTGTACCAGGACAGGCAGTGATATCGGCCGCCTTATTATATCCGATTTCTGCAAAACCCAATTTATCTAATTCGTTGTAAAAGAAAGGTAGAAGTTCTTCTTTTACATAAGGGATCAAAATATTTTGTCGCAAACTAAGTCGTATCTCACCTGCCGCATAATTCTCGACAAGATCAGCAAGAAGCCTTGCTTTATCCGTATAAAAATCTCCTAGTTTGATTTTTAATCCTACAGCAAAGTAACCCGATTGCTTTTGTGCAATAACATTCGTCTTTCTCCATTTGGAATAATTCTCTTGAGAGGCAGGTTCTGCATCTACTCCCTCCACGGTCGCTATTTTAGGCTCAGGATAGTCCGAAACATTTATTGGAAAACTTTTATAGGGTATTGCTTTGTGTTCCGTTTCTAACAGTTCCTTAAATCCATCTAAACCGAGATCCTTCAATAAAAACTTCAGCCTTGCTTTTGCTCTGCTTTTTCGTTCCCCAAATCGATCAAACACCCTTATTACAGTTTCCATAAGAGGGACTATCTGATCGGTTTCTAAAAACTCGTATAACACATCTGCATGCCTCGGTTGAGATCCCAGACCCCCTCCTAAAAGTACTTTAAAGCCCCTCGTATTATTCTCCATTTTGGCAATAAAACCAAGATCGTGAAGATAGGAAAGACCCGTATCTTCATCTGAAGAAGAAAAAGAAACCTTAAATTTTCTTCCCATCTCTTGTCCAATAGGATTTCTTAGGAAATATTCAAAAATTGCCTGTGCATAAGGAGATACATCAAATGGTTCCTTTGGATCTATACCGGCAGTTTCGCTAGCAGTGACATTCCGAACTGTATTTCCACAAGCTTCACGTAAGGTAACCTTATCTTTTTCTAACTCTGCCCAAAGTTCAGGAGTTCGTTCCAGATCTACGTAATGAATTTGAATGTCTTGTCTTGTAGTGATATGCAAACGTCCGGTTGAATATTCATCTGCCACCTCCGATATTCTTCGCAATTGTTTGGAACTAACTTTTCCATAAGGTAATTTAATGCGAATCATCTGCACCCCTTCTTGTCTTTGTCCATAGACACCTCTCGCCAATCGAAGACTTCTGAACTTTTCCTCATCAATGGTCCCACCTTTAAAGGCCCTTATCTTTCTCTCTAGTTCAAGGATATCCTTTTCAACTACGGGATTCTCAATTTCTGTTCTAAAACTCTGCATATATCACTCTATTTATCCTATATATTTAATAGGTTTTATTTTTTATAGTAACTGGAATAATCAATTCAATCCATTATATTTTAGGAATATCGCTTATACTTTAGGTATGAATACCACACTCTCTGTTTTCTAAAACCTTAGTAGGATCAAAATAGTTATGCTCGTTAGGTAGTCCTCTTTGACTAAGGTAGGCGTCTAACCTGGTATCGTTCCAATGATAAAACGGACTAACTTTTAAAACACCATTAGCTCCGAGACTTAAAATATTTAAGGTATCTCTCAATGCGGTCTGGCCTTTTCTCAAATTGGTGAACCAGACATCTGGCTTATGCTCTGCCATGGCTCTTCTAAAAGGCTCTAACTTAACTTGTTCCGTAAACACTTTATGTTTGGGGTCGTCGATACTCGGAATTCCCATAACGGCATCTCTATGCGCCGAAGTCTGTTTTGGCACGTATAGTTTTATGTTTAGATCTAAGCGCTCGATTAAGGTTTCGGCATGCTTATACGTATTTGGTGTATTATAACCAGTATCGCACCAAATAACTGGAATATCCGCCTTAACAGAACTCACTGCATTTAATATTGCCACCTCATACGGCCGAAAATTGGTAGTTACCACCGCACGTGAACCATAATCTACAGCCCAAGAAATTATCTCTTCAGGTGGTATTCCCTTAAAATGATGGTTTAAATGATCAATGTCTTGTTTTGTTAAACTCATAACGCTTACCTTAAATTTATTTTATCTACCCCACTTTATAGCATTCCACATACGCTCATGCGCAAAGTATAGTACCATTTTTGTTCCTAACTCCACTAATCCAATAGAAAAGGCCACAGTTAATGTACCTGTAATGATCCAAGAAATTAATACGGTATCCAAAGTACCCACAATCCTCCAGCTTATAGACTTTGCAATACTTCTTTTTGGATGCTCCGAAACACTATCCTTTGCATAATTACTCCTTTGTTCTACTTTTGTGTTTACTAATTGCTCCGTAATCATTTTATTATCCTATAGATTTACTAGACTATTCAAAAATAGTATAAATATCTTAGTGAGTACGTTAATTGTTTCAAAATATTATGTTTATCCTATCGTTTTAGTAGATTACTTAAAAAGCCCCTCTCTTTTTGCGAATGCTTTAACAGATAAACAATTTTTGTATTGGATTTTTACTATGAAATTAGGTCGTGAAGCGTATTTCTGCCATATACCCTTAAGGCACTATCTCTAACTTGTATCATAAGTCGGTGTACGGAGCACTTATTTTCATCAGGACAATCGTCACATTTCTCATAGAAATTAAGACTTACACAAGGTATCATGGCGATAGGACCCTCCAGAATACGAATAACCGATGTCATAGGTATTTCCTTGGGATCTTTTATAAGATAATAACCCCCGCCCTTGCCTTTTTTTGAACCAAGGAAACCGCTTTTTCGAAGACTCAAAAGTATGCTTTCTAAAAACTTTTGAGAAATATTTTCCTGTTTTGCTATTTCCGCTATCTGTACGGGTTCGCCTTTAGATTTAGACGCTAGGTAAGTCAGAGCCTTCAGGCCGTATTTCGTTTTTTTGGAGAGCACTAAACGAAGATAAGAAAATTCATAAAAAGACAGAAAATCAAACCTGTTTCAAGGCCTCAAGAATATCTTTTAAAATATCATCTATATGTTCGAGGCCTACAGAAATTCTTACCATACCATCACTAATCCCGCAATCTTCTCGTTCCTTAGAAGACAGCTTACTATGTGTAGTAGAAGCAGGATGTGTAACAATACTTCTAGTATCTCCCAAATTAGCGGAAAGAGAAAGCATCTGTATAGAATCAAAGAATTTTCGTCCGGCATCTAAACCTCCATTAATTTCGAAGGACACCACACAACCACCTGCTTTCATCTGTTTCTTTGCCAACAGGTATTGCGGATGCGATTTTAGAAAGGGATATTTTACCCAATTAACTTTTGGATGGCCTTCTAATTCCTCTGCTACCTGGAGGGCATTTGAGCAATGTCTGTCTACCCGAACTCCCAATGTCTCTAAACTTTTGGATAAGATCCATGCATTGAATGGGGCCAATGCCGGACCAGTTATTCTAGAATATTTATAAATCCGATCGATTAAGTCTTTACTTCCCACGGTAATTCCTCCTAACACCCGACCTTGGCCATCCATCAACTTAGTTCCGGAATGAATTACTAAATCTGCTCCATACTTTATGGGCTGTTGCAAGTAAGGTGTTGCAAAACAGTTATCAATTATAAGTATTAGACTATTTCTCCTGGCAAAAGCACCTAAGGCCTCTAAATCTACTATATCTACTCCAGGATTAGTAGGTGTTTCTGCATAGAGAATTTTCGTATTAGGCTGTAAAAGCTCTTCCATCTGATCTAGTTGATCAAAATGAAAATAGCTATGACTTATATTCCATTTGGGAAAAACTTGCTGAAAAAGACTATGGGTAGAGCCAAATATGCTCCTTGCAGAAAGAATGTGATCTCCACTTTCTAAAAGAGCAGCAAATGTAGAATACACAGCAGACATACCTGAAGCAAAAGCAAAACCATCTTCCGCACCCTCCATTAAACAGACCTTTTCAATAAATTCTGAAGAATTAGGATTGGAATATCTAGAATAAATATTGCGTTCCTTTTCCTCTGCAAAAGATGCCCTCATATCCTCTGCATCTTCAAAAACAAAACTTGAGGTCAAATAGAGTGGATTCGAATGTTCTAGAAATTCTGTTCTATTTATTTGCGTTCGAATAGCTTCCGTTTCAAACTTTCTTCTCATGCGCTAAGCAATTAACAAATTATTGTTTATACCTTTTCGGCAATTCTTAAAATGTCACCAAAAACTCCTCTGGCAGTAACGGCTGATCCAGCACCTGCCCCTTGTATTACAATAGGGTTTTCTCCATACGATTCTGTATATATTTCTACAATAGAATCGGATCCCTTCACCTGTCCCAGGGCACTTTCCTTGGGTACAGATATTAGTTCAACATCTAGCAGACCGGTTTCTCTTTGTAAATCCCCATGTAAATCCCCAACATATCGCAAGACGTGATTAGGCTTTTGATCTTCTTTTATTTTCTTAAAAACCTCATCCAATTTGTCCATATTTTCTAAAAAAGAGCTAACACCGCCTTTTCGAAGATCTGGGTGGATAAGATTTTGGATGCGAATATCGCTAAATTCGTTTTTAAGTTCTAATTCTCTTGCCAATATTAACAACTTACGTCCGACGTCGTTTCCGGATAAATCTTCTCTTGGATCGGGTTCCGTAAAACCTTTGGCAATTGCCTGTTTTAGAATCTCTGAAAAGCGAAGTTCACTTTCGGAAAAAGTATTAAACAAGTAGCTAAGAGATCCCGAGAATATACCTTTAATTCTGGTTATATTTTCCCCTGAAAGATGCAATAACTTAATAGTATCAATAAGGGGTAAACCTGCCCCCACATTGGTCTCGTACAGATATTGTTTTTGATGCTTGCCTAGCTCTTCCCTTAGTAGAGAATAATAATCGTACCCCAGGGTATTGGCAATCTTATTGGAGGATACCAAATCAAACCCATTTTCAATAAACTCGAAATAATGCGCCACAAAATCCTGATTCGCTGTATTGTCTATTGCGATTAGATTCTCCAAATGATGGACTTTGGCATAATCGATAACATCCGATATAGTATAAGAAACGCCTTTGGATTCGATTCTACTGCGCCAGGTCCTTTTAACTCCAGCCTTGTTGAGCAAGACTTTTTTAGAATTCGCCAATGCGAAAATATTAAGGTGTATTCCTTTCCTCTCCTCAATGCTAGAATTTGATCTCAAAATCTGGTCCACCAGAGTGCCTCCTACATTTCCATGTCCAAAAATGGCTAAATTGATTTTTTTGTTAATTCCGAAAATTTGACCGTGCATAACATTTAAGGCCTTGTGCAAATCGGACTTATTAACCACCAAACTCACATTCTTCCCAGATACCGTGTTGTTAAATAATAAGGGAACTATTTGATTTTTTATCAGCGCATTGTAGGGTTTGTGAAAGGTACTAAGATCTTGTCCTACGATAGAAACCACAGAGACATCTCTAACAATAGTAATTGAATTAAGATCCTTAGATTTAAAGTCATCTTCGAACTCTAATTGAAGTGATTGTTTGGCCAATTCTGCCTTTGAGGAATTCACCACCAGCCCTATTCCTCTCTCGGAAGAACCCTGTGATATAATACTGACAGAAATATTGTTCTGGCTTAAGGTTTTAAAAATTCTGGCATCAATTCCAACCTTCCCTAAAAGACCCCTACCCTCCAAATTGATGAGGGCTTCATCTTCTATTACAGATAATGATTTTATGCCTTCTTTATTTGATTTGGCATGGATTAAGGTCCCTTCATTGTCCCCGTTAAAGGTATTGAGAATCCGGAGTGGAATATTCTTTTCAATTAATGGGATTATGGTCTTCGCATGCAAAATAGTAGCTCCAAAATTAGCGAGTTCATTTGCCTCGGAATAAGAGAGTTGTGTTATGCGCTGTGCATCGGCCACCATATCCGGATTGGCGGTAAAAATACCGTCTACATGGGTAAAGTTTTGTAGCTCTTCTGCATCTAAAAAGTTAGCAATCAAAGCCGCACTATAATTACTGCCATTTCTACCCAAGGTTGTGGTATCTCCGTTCAGAGATGAAGCTATAAAACCTGTTATAATAGGAATTTGGTTGCTTTTTAGTTTTGAAAATTCTCTTACCACATTTTCTCTTGAAATATCTTCTAAGACCTTGGCGTCACCAAAGGTTTCATCCGTCTTAATGAGCTTACGGCTATCCATTAAGACAGCGTCGAGACCCTTTCCAATGAGTAACTTGGTTATTAACTTGCCAGAGATTAGTTCCCCATATGCCAAAACCTGATCCTGAATTTTAGGACTGTAGTCTCCCAGAAGAGCTACCCCTTCAAAGAGTTGGGCCAATGCCTTAAACTCCTGTGAGAGGTTTATGTTTTTAAAGGTGTGCTTTTGATAAAGTTCAAATGCTTCGAAATCTTTAAAATAATTCTCACCCCGAGCAGCTTTATTTAAAATACTCTGCAACTGATCTGTACCCTGTGCCCTGGCCGAAAGTACAACAGCAATATTTTCATCATTAGCCACCTTCGTAGAAATGATATTTAACACGTGTCCGAGACCTTCCCCATTAGACAGGGATTTACCTCCAAACTTTAAAACTTTAACTCTGGACAGCTTTCTGTTTTTATTAAAAATCCCTTCCAGCAATTGCTCCATTTGTTCAAATTCAATTAAGAAGGCATCATGACCGTGAAGCGATTTTATCTCGCCATAGGTAACGTTACTATTTGCCTGCGCAATTTGCTTGAAAGTATCTTTATTCTCTGATGCAGTAAAGAACAAGTCAGAATCCACCCCTATTATGTGAATATTGGTTGGGCTATTCTGAAGTTTGATAAATGCTTCCTCACCATCTCTTGTAATATCTATGGTTTTTAATAATTGATTGGTCAATTTATATGCAGACACCTGAAATCGTTCCCGAAGTTTTTCCCCATGATGGGTGAGCCAACTTTCTACATTAAATACGTTCAGTTCTTCATTTGTACTTCGTTGAAACCTAGCCTTAAAAGACTGTGGTGTCCTGTAACACAACATAGCATGCATCCTGGCATCATGAACTGGCTGGCTGGAATTCAGCAGAAATTGTTCTTGTATCTGGCAGTTTGCTATTAACCAATCGGTAGATTTCCAATCGGCCGCCACTGGGATAAGATGCTCTGTTAAAAGTGGATTGATTGCCGCCATTTCCCAAGCGATGCCCCCTCCAAGAGAACCACCAATTAGTGCAAAAATCTTACTTATATGTAACTGCCTTAATCCTTCCAGAAATATTCTGGCCATATCACTGGCTACAAATTCCTTATAATTTTCGATTACAAAACCATCATATCCATTGCCCGGTATATTAAAAGCCAATACCGTATATTTTTTCGTATCAATACACTTACCATCTCCAATTAGTGAAGCCCACCAACCATTTTCACCGCATACATTTGAGTTTCCGGTTAAAGCATGATTCACTACAACTATTGGTGCCGAATGAAGCTCTTTGCCAAATATCTCATAAGACAATTCTATATAGTGCTCTGCTCCACTGAGCGTTGTAAACCTATCAATTTTAAGATGTCGAAGTCTATTTTGTACTTCTTTCATTGCAATCGCATATTTGTTGGTAGGGCAGTATTCTTAATGAAAGAACACTGCCCTATTTAAATTTTTTTTTTAAAGACTAAGCCAGAACAGATTTGTCTATTGTGGCAAAGGCCTGTTCTAAATCGGCTTTTAGATCGTCCGTGTTTTCCAAGCCCACCGAAAGCCTTATCAAATCTGTTGTTACTCCTGTTGCTTCTTGGGAGGCTTCATCTAATTGCTGATGCGTGGTACTGGAAGGATGAATAATTAATGACTTGGTATCTCCGATATTAGCCAAGAGGGAAAATATTTTGGTATTATCCGCAATTTTCTTCGCTGAATCGTACCCTCCTTTTACGCCAAATGTCACCAGACCACTTTGGCCGTTTGGCAAATAAGCTTCGGCCTGAGCAAAATACTTGCTGGATTTTAAGCCAGGGTAATTCACCCATGTAACTTCAGATCTTTGCTCCAACCATTTAGCCAATTCAAGGGCATTCTCACTGTGTTTTTTCATACGTATTTCAAGGGTTTCTAGACCTTGAATAATCTGAAATGCGTTAAACGGACTTAAACAAGCGCCATGATCACGTAATCCTTCTATTCGAACTTTAGCGATAAAGGCAGCTGGCCCCAATGCTTCATGGTATACTAAACCGTGATACCCAGGAGATGGTTCTGTAAATTCAGGAAATTTACCATTGGCCCAATCAAAAGTTCCGGCATCGATAATGACACCACCCAGGGCTGTGCCATTCCCGTTGACGTATTTTGTTAGGGAGTGAATAACAATGTTCGCTCCGTGTTCGATAGGATTTAACAAAGCAGGACTTGGAACAGTGTTATCGACTATAAAGGGGACTTTTGCAGACTTCGCTTCAGCCGAAATCGCCTTTAAATCAAGTACATCAAGCTTTGGATTTCCCAAAGCTTCTGCAAAAAATACTCTGGTGTTTTCTTGTACGGCCTTGCCAAAATTATTTGGATCAGCAGGATCAACAAAGGTTGTGGTTATTCCCAAACGAGGCAAAGTAACGCTCAATAGGTTATAGGTCCCACCGTATAGGCTATTAGAAGCGACTATATGATCACCCGATTTGAGAAGAACTAGAAGAGCCGTATTTAAGGCAGCTGTACCTGAAGAAGTAACCACCGAAGCAATACCTCCTTCTAAGGCAGCTAATCGTTGCTCCAAAATATCGTTGGTAGGATTGTTAATTCTAGTATAGATATTTCCAAACTCTGCTAAAGAAAACAAATTAGCCGCGTGTTCAGAATTGTTGAATACATAGGCTGTACTCTGATAAATTGGAACTGCTCGAGTTCCTCCGTTGGTTGTTGTGTCGTGACCTGCGTGAAGTGCATTGGTCGAAAATTTGTGTTCACTCATAATTTTCATTTTTATGCATTTTATTAAATGCGGATTCTATATATAAATGGTAAAACAGTTGTTTACATGTTTTGTCCAAGAAAAAGTCTCATCCTTAGGATGATTCTTTAATCAACAGAATACTAAATATGAAAAGTTATAAAGAAAGACAGACTACCAGTGTACTATCAGAATGTTATCTTTCACGCCATAGGGGGTGATAGAACGTAGCACCTTCATTACATAAGAGTAAAGGGTTGCTAAGGCTTCAAAGGGTCTATTCCCTCCACCTTTCTTGATAACTTTGTCATTAAAATATTGAACTTACTAAAGCAAATATAGGCATGGAAATCAATAAATCCTTAAAAACGCTTAAAAATTTATAATTTAAACACCGATTTTACTTCTTCTACACTATCTAATTTTTCCCAAGTGAATAATTCTACCTCCCTGGTGACCTTCCCATTATAGGGAGACTCAAACACCTTAACTACTTTCCTTGGTGAACGCCCAACATGCCCATAAGCGGCAGTTTCCAAATAAATAGGATTTCTAAGCTTTAATCTCGATTCTATGGCGAAAGGTCTCATATCAAAAATACTAGCCACTTTTTCAGCGATTTCCCCATCAGTCAGTTCTACTTTAGAGGTTCCATAAGTGTTCACATAAATAGAAGTCGGTTCTACCACCCCTATAGCATAACTCACCTGAACTAAAATTTCTTTGGCAACACCGGCCGCTACTAAATTCTTTGCCGCGTGTCTGGCAGCATAGGCGGCACTCCTATCTACCTTACTCGGATCTTTACCACTAAAAGCACCACCACCGTGAGCACCTTTACCGCCATAAGTATCTACTATTATTTTTCTTCCTGTTAATCCAGTATCCCCATGAGGCCCACCAATCACGAATTTACCGGTTGGATTTATATGATAGGTAATTCCTGAATGAAAAAGCTCTTGCGTCTTTTTAGGTAATTTTTGAATGACCCTTGGAATAAGAATTTCAATGAGGTCCTTTTTAATTTTGGCCAACATTGCCATGTCATCTGGCATAAATTCATCGTGCTGCGTAGAGATAACAATGGTGTCTATTCTTTGCGGTATATTATCCTCAGAATAGGCTATAGTAACCTGAGCCTTGGCATCCGGTCGCAAATATTGTATTTCCTTGTTTTCTCTTCTCAATAGCGCCAATTCCTCCAAGATTAGGTGCGATAAATCTAGTGCCAGTGGCATATAGTTTTCACTTTCATCCGTGGCATAACCAAACATCATACCCTGATCTCCGGCTCCCTGTTTCTCTTTTGCTCCTCTGTCTACTCCTTGATTGATTTCCTTAGACTGTTCATGAATCAAAGAAATCACACCACAAGAATCTCCACTGAATTGATAAACTCCCTTAGTGTATCCAATCTTATTTATAACATCACGAGCAATTTGCTGTAAATCTACATAGGTATGGCTTTTAACCTCCCCTGCTAATACCACTTGCCCTGTAGTGACCAAAGTTTCACAAGCCACTTTACTTTCCGGATCGAATGCCAAAAAGTTATCTAAAAGTGCATCACTAATCTGATCTGCGATCTTATCTGGATGCCCTTCACTAACAGATTCTGAGGTAAACAAATAGGCCATAAATTTTAATTTAATAATTTCAGGCTGACTGTTAATTGAAAAGTAAATAGCTAGATAGGACGACTATGAGTAGTACTGGTTTAGCATTTTACTTTTGTAGAACAAACTTCACATTCCACACAAGAGGTTGCAATCAGCCAAATCCTTCCTCTTGTTTTCTGCCTGCAAAAATACATAATTGTCTAGGAAATAAAAATTTTGCAAAAGCAAATTAAGGCATGTATTTCATCAACTATTTTTTCAAGCCAAGTTTATACTTTGTATATTGTGTTCCTTTGAATTTCAAACCAACCAAAAATAGTTACATCGTATGCATATTGCTGTTGCAGGAAATATTGGAGCTGGAAAAACCACTCTAACCAGACTTTTGGCAAAACATTACCGATGGGAAGCTCATTACGAAGATGTTGTCGATAACCCCTATTTGGACGACTTTTACAATCAAATGGAACGTTGGAGCTTTAATCTGCAAATATATTTTTTGAATAGTAGATATCGCCAAATTCTAAAATTCAGAGAGTCTGGTGAAGACACTATCCAAGATAGAACCATATATGAAGATGCCCATATTTTTGCACCAAACCTACATGCGATGGGACTGATGACCAATAGAGACTTTGGGAATTACACCAGTCTCTTTGAATTAATGGAAACTTTGGTGCAACCACCAGATTTACTCATTTATCTTCGAAGTTCTATACCTAACTTGGTAAATCAAATTCACAAAAGAGGTAGAGATTATGAAAACTCTATATCTATAGATTATTTAAGCAGACTTAATGAAAGGTACGAAGCTTGGGTTCAGAGTTATGAAAAAGGGAAGCTCTTAGTAGTAAATGTAGATGAATTAGACTTTGTAGATAACCCGGAACATCTAGGGGAGGTTATTAATAAAATAGACGCAGAGATAAACGGCTTGTTTTAACTAACACACAACGATGATAAAAAAAATCCCGCTAGTCTAGCGGGATTTTTTAGTTAATGATATACTCTATGGAATTATTCCTTGGTATTTTCTTCTTTACTTTCTAAAGCCTCTACTTGAGCCTTTACTTCTTCTTCCGTTCCTGTAAAGGTAACCTCTTCTAGGTTCGTAACTCCATTTTTATCAACGGTAGTAACCACCGTGGCAGAAACCATACCAGCATCTGTTTCGGTTAACTCTACCATTATTTCTTTCTTTATTTCCGCTTGGTCTCCACCTTCTGTATAAGCAGACATTGCATCTGAAGATACAGCAATACTAGGTGCTATAACCAAGGCAACAACAGACATTAGTTTTAATAGAATATTCAGAGAAGGACCTGAAGTATCTTTAAATGGATCTCCAACGGTATCTCCAACAACGGCTGCTTTGTGTGCATCCGTACCCTTACCACCATCAGATTCAATCATTTTCTTCGCATTGTCCCATGCTCCTCCAGCATTTGACTGGAATATAGCCATTAAAACACCACAAGAAGTAACTCCTGCTAACAAACCTCCTAGCATTTCAGCCCCACCAATAAATCCTACAGCTACCGGAACAGCTATTGCTAATAATCCAGGTAAAACCATTTCCTTAATGGATGCCTTTGTAGAAATATCAACACATTTGTCATACTCCGCTACTCCATCAGCCGAATCAAATATTTTTCTATCCTCTTCAGATGCTTTAGACATGTCTGAATCGTACTTACGCATTACTTCTAAAGCTGCATGCAAAGCAGGAATATCTCTAAATTGTCTTCTTACTTCTTCAATCATAGCCATTGCTGCTCTACCTACCGCATTCATAGACAAGGCAGAGAAAACAAAAGGAAGCATAGCTCCAACAAGCAACCCAGCCATAATACCTGGTTGAGAAACATCGATAGAATCTATTTTTGCTACTTTCATAAATGCGGCAAATAATGCCAAAGCGGTTAACGCGGCTGAAGCAATAGCAAATCCTTTTCCAATTGCTGCTGTCGTATTACCCACTGCATCTAACATATCGGTACGTTCCCGAACTTCTTTTGGTAATTCTGCCATCTCCGCAATTCCACCAGCATTGTCTGAAATAGGACCATAGGCGTCAACTGCCAATTGTATTCCAGTATTCGCTAACATACCAACAGCTGCAATTGCAATTCCGTATAATCCAGCAAAATGGTGAGACACTAATATAGCAGCCGCAATTAAGAGGATTGGAACTGCCGTTGACATCATTCCTACGCCAAGACCGGAAATAATATTTGTTGCAGCACCTGTATTCGATTGCTTTACAATAGAAGAAACAGGTTTAGTTCCTGTACCTGTGTAATACTCTGTAATCTTACCTACACCAAAACCAGCAACAAGTCCGGCTAAGGTAGCCCAAAATACACCCATAGCACCAAATGGTAATCCATCGATACTTTCTGGTATCATAGCGTTTATTACGAAATAAGAAGCAACAATCATTAATGCTCCAGATCCAAATTCTCCAAGATTTAATGCCTTATGAGGACTACCACCATCTTTCACTCTTACAAAGAACGTTCCTATAATAGACATTATAATTCCTATCGCAGCAAGAACCAAAGGAAGATAAACTGCTCCTAATCCACCAAAATCTGGTGTAAATATAAATGCTCCCAGGACCATGGTTCCAATAATAGAGCCTACAAACGACTCAAATAAATCTGCACCCATACCGGCAACATCACCTACATTATCTCCTACGTTATCAGCGATAGTTGCAGGATTTAAGGGATGATCTTCTGGAATTCCAGCTTCCACTTTACCAACTAAATCAGCTCCAACATCAGCCGCTTTGGTATAAATACCTCCACCAACACGAGCAAACAGTGCAATGGATGACGCTCCTAAAGAAAAGCCGGAAAGAACATTTAATACTAAAGGAATGTTGTCCTCACCTGGCCAAATAACTTGATAGCCCCAGAACAAAGCACTAAGGCCTAAAACTCCTAAACCTACAACTCCTAATCCCATTACAGAACCACCGGCAAAAGCTACTTCCAAGGCCTTCCCCAAAGACTGTCTAGCAGCTTGTGTGGTTCGAACATTTGCCTTGGTTGCAACACGCATCCCAATAAATCCAGCAAGTGCTGAACAAATGGCACCTACAATAAACGAAACAGCAACCATTCCATGGGAACCTTCTTCCGCAGATCCTTTAAAATAAAGTAATACTGCAACTGCTAATACAAAGATCGATAAGATCTTATACTCTGCCTTAAGAAAAGACATAGCTCCATCTGCTATATTCTTTGCTATTCTAGACATTTTATCATCTCCTTCATCTTGCTTTGAAACCCATGAATTTTTGACAAAAACAAATAAAAGGGCCAAAACTCCAAACGCCGGTAAAAAATTTACTATTAATTCCATATTAATTAGTTATTTGCGATTTAAAACGGCTGCAAAAGTAGTAAAATGAAATAGAATAAAAAAGCAGAAAATCATTCATCCGCAAAGAAGGTATAATTAATGTACTAAATCCATTTGAGAACCCGATGAACAGGTTTGATTACTGCGAATTCAAATATTGTAAAGCAACAAAACAGTGGATTTCCTTTGGCTTTTTCTTCCAAAATATTAGAAGCTAAAGGCAAAGGTTCCTTTAACGCTAAAGGAATTGGCCCCGGGAATTTCCAAATAGTTACCGCGAAAATTAAAGTCAATTCGAAATATTTTAAAAATATTTCCGATACCAAAGGAATACTCCCAATAGGGTTTTTCGGTTGGTGCCCTTAAGGGTATATTTGTAGGGCTACTTATTAGTATATTCTCATCGGATAACTCCCCCCAGGCCGCTCGGAAACCTATAATTTCTCTTAAATTCAAATCCCTGATATAGGGTATTCTGGAGAACAATCTCCCATTAAAATTGTGTTCTAAATGAATTGTAGCATAAGTGTCTGTAACGAATTCATAAAAATCTAAATTCGAGAACGTATTGTATATCGTAAAGTAGGTTTGGTTTCCTGGTATTACACTGAGTAAACTCAAAGGAACAACACCGAACGTTTTTCCAACCTCCACGGTACTCAGTAACCGTCCAAAACCACCCACTTGCCATGGTTGTGCATATGAAAATTGAAGCTTTTGATATTCAAAATCACTATTAAAAAACCCTCTTAATCCCTTGGTGTAGTTAAAAAGGAACGTACTGTAGTCGTCATTTACATTTCTCCTTTCCACCCCATTTCCAATGGTGCTCTTTCCCGGGGTAAATAGTAAAATTGTATTTAACTGAAATTGTTTGGTTTCCGAAGAGATACCTCCTGGTGCTTCTGGGTCGATATAATCGAGACTAAAAGCATCGGGTAATGCAGAACTTAGTGTACGAAATGAACTTCCAAACCGAACCCTAAAGTTGGTAACGGGCTCAATGTCCATATTAAAGGTGGTCAAATTTATATTGGTAAGCCTGTCATTATTTCCAACGGTAAAAATGGCAGAGGAAGCGACACTTCTTCCCAGTACATCTGTGGTCTGTGTTAGATTGACCCCCAATTGCTCAATATCCCGTCTATTTCCACCAGAAATAATTATTCTCCGTTTCTTGTCGAGCAGCCATTTCCCAGAAATTCCATGCTTAAACTTCTTATCCTTAAAACCATAGGCCAAATATCCTTCCAGACGCCAGGGATCGTTTTGTCCAAAATAGGTCCTTGCTCCCCCTCTAAGTCGAATTCCTTCCGCATCATTAAAACCTACACTACTGTATATACTTCCTAAATCGATATTTAGTTTGTCAATTTCCACATAGCCCGAACCCAGAATACTTACGATATTGTAGGCCGACTTAAAACGTGATACCGTTTTTAAGGTATCTAACAAATCGTAAATACCCTGTTCATCCTTGTTCAGTGATTCTAACCGACTATTTGCCCAGAAGACGCTATCCCTTTCAAAGGTCACCGGATTAAAGGGATCCGTTTTATTTTTGTAAAATGACCGAGGCTTCTCTCTGTCGAAAATATAATTCCCGTACACTGTAGTTCGCTTGCCATAAACTCCTTTTGATTCCTCTTTCTTAAAAATACTAAAGTCGCTCAGCATATAATCGCGTTCCAGGAGAAAAACAGAATCGTTTAAAACTTCAAATTCCTGCTCGATGTATATTTCTTTAACCCAATTAATATTAGCACTTTTCGTAACCTCAAGACTTATTTTTTTTACAGCATAGGTAGTATCGTTAACCCAAAAGTCGCCCTTAAAGGTCAGCTCATTTTTACGACGGGGATAATATATAATATGGTAGCACCACTTGTTTTCAATAAAGGCACTGTCGGAAAGTACATAGTTATAGGCATCTATTCCAGGTTTTCCAAGAGGACTGGGAAAACTTTTATCAAAAAATTTTAGATAATTATCGTATACATCGTATTCATTATATAGGTCTTTTACAAAACCAATAATAGCCTGATTATTACTAAAACCGGAATTCTTATTTCCTAAAACGTCCTCCTTCTTTTGGTTAATTAGGTTGTCTCCATATACCTTGGAAAAAGTCTCATTCAGAAAAATGGGCAGGTAGGTTTTACCAGAAATTCTGGAGGTATCCAGGTCTTGAAATACAAATTCCATTCCTTTAAAGAGCTTGCTCTTCATCATTGCACTATCTATGGAATTGAGATCAAACTCAACCTTTTCGTACTTATCAAATTGATACTGTTTAAATAGGCGGAGACCATTTATTCGTTTTTTGGCCCATATTTTCTTTAATATATCAATTGCTGGATTATTTTTTTTAGACTGTTTCCCAACATACACCACAACTTCGTCCAGGAGTTCTCCCTGAACAAGTATTACTTCCAGATTATAATTAACTGATTTAGGGAGTGGAATTTCTTCTGGTTGATAACCAATAAACGAAACCGAAAGCGCAGGATAAGACGATTCTGACTCAAGATAGAACAGTCCATCCTCGTTAGTAATGGTACCTTCTGTGGATCCCTTAAAAACTACATTTGCAAAGGCTACTGGCTCTCCAGATTCATCCACGACTATTCCACCAGCTTTCGTCTGTGAAAGGACTAGAATGGGGAATAAAAACAGAAATGAAAAAAGAATTCTCTTCATAAGCAGTATACAAAATATCTCGCATCTAGGATGCTTTATACGCTTAAAAACGTTTCAATTGTTTGAAGTAAATTGATTTCGAATAGAACTCTTTTTAGAAAAAAAAACTTCGCCTACACTAGGTCGGCGAAGCTAATATAACTTTACAAAACCAGTTTACTTATTTATATAACACTTTCTTAACAGCTTTCACTACATCTTCATGATTCGGAAGCCATTCTTCAAGAAGCACCGGCGAATATGGTGCCGGCGTATCTGCTGTATTTATTTTAACTATTGGTGCATCTAAATAATCGAATATTTTTGATTGAACGAGATAGGTGATTTCTGTTGCAACATTCCCGAAAGGCCATGCCTCTTCTAATACAACCAACCTATTGGTTTTTTTAACAGATTCCAAGATAGCCTTTTCATCCATTGGCTTCACGGTACGCAAATCAATTATCTCACAGCTTATTCCTTCTTTTTCTAATTCATCGGCTGCTTTATAAGCTTCTTTTATTATCTTGCCAAAAGACACAATAGTCACATCCGTACCTTCTCTTTTTACATCTGCAACTCCCAGAGGTATCGTAAATTCACCTTCGACAACCTCGCCTTTGTCGCCATACATTTGCTCCGATTCCATAAAAATAACTGGGTCGTCATCACGTATCGCTGCTTTTAAAAGACCTTTGGCGTCGTTCGGATTAGATGGAACTACCACTTTTAAACCAGGACAATTAGCATACCAACTTTCGAAAGCTTGAGAATGCGTTGCAGCTAACTGACCAGCAGATGCGGTTGGACCTCTAAATACAATTGGGCAATTGAACTGACCACCGGACATCTGTCTTATTTTAGCAGCATTGTTGATGATCTGATCAATTCCTACCAAGGCAAAATTAAAGGTCATAAACTCAATAATTGGCCGGTTTCCATTCATCGCAGAACCCACACCTATTCCTGCAAATCCCAATTCTGATATCGGGGTGTCGATCACTCTTTCTGGTCCAAACTCATCTAACATTCCCTTTGATGCTTTATAGGCACCGTTATATTCAGCCACTTCTTCTCCCATTAAATAAACAGAATCGTCCTTTCTCATTTCTTCGGACATGGCCTCTGCTATAGCTTGTCTAAACTGTAGAGTTTTCATTTACAAAAGTTGGTTTTAAAATTCTATATCTAAAATGCCCACAAAAATAGGAAATTATATAGCAATCTAAGCCTGATATGAACTAAAAAAAGATTCCTATTTTATTATGCATGCATAGTATTTTTGGAAATTAATAGCTATCTTAGCTCGCAATTAAGAAAAAAATAGCCTTATGAAAATATTAGTCTGTATCAGCAACGTGCCGGATACAACCTCTAAAATAAATTTTGCTGAAGGAGATACCAAATTTGATTCTACTGGTGTACAGTTTGTAATTAACCCGAATGATGAGTTTGGATTAACTCGAGCTATGTGGTTTAAAGAAAAACAAGGCGCATCCGTGCATGTTGCCACTGTGGGTTTAAATACAGCCGAATCTACCATCAGAAAAGCTCTGGCAATCGGAGCTGATGAAGCCATTAGAGTAGATATGGAACCGACAAACGGTTTAGCTGTAGCCACTGAATTAGCTCATATTATAAAGGATGGGAATTACGATTTGGTCATTGCGGGAAGAGAATCCATAGATTATAACGGAGGTATGGTTCCAGGAATCATTTCTTCTCTTGTAAATTACAATTTTGTAAATACTTGTATCGGTCTGGAAATTGACGGCACCCAGGTAAAAGCCATAAGAGAAATAGATGGAGGAAAGGAAACCTTAGAGACGGAATTACCATTGATTGTTGGAGGTCAAAAAGGATTGGTAGAAGAAAGTGATCTCAGAATACCCAATATGCGGGGAATTATGATGGCGAGACAAAAAAAATTAACCGTCATTCCTCCGGTAGAAGCTACAGACGGAAGTCAGGATATATCTTTTGAAAAACCCGCTCCAAAAGGAGCCGTAAAGCTCGTGGACGCAAATGACATAGCGGCGTTAATTGACTTGCTACACAACGAAGCTAAAGTAATCTAAAAATTGTTGAAAGTGTTTCACATTGGAGCACGATAAAAAAGAATTATGGCAGTACTAGTATACACAGAATCTGAAAACGGAAAGTTTAAAAAAAGTGCCTTTGAAGTTGCCTCTTTTGGTTACTCTCTAGGGCAAAAATTAAATACAGAAGTTATCGCTTTGGCCTTTCATGCCGAAAACCCGACAGAACTTGGAAAATACGGCGTTTCCAAAGTGCTCACTATAAGTGATCCTACCTTAGAAACCTTTAATGCTGAGGCTTACGCAGAGGCGATAAAACAGGCCTCAGAACAAGAAAATGGGTCAGAAATTGTTCTTAGCTCAACCACGGACTCTAAATATTTGGCGGGAATTCTCGCAGGGAAACTTCAGGCAGGCTATTGTCCTAATGTGGTGGCAGCTCCTGAGAATACGGATCCACTCACGTTTAAGCGAACTGTATTTAGCAATAAGGGATTTGCCTTTACAAGTTTAACCACCTCCAAGAAAATTATTGGTGTCTCCAGTAATGCATTCGGATTACACGAAAATGCAGTAAACGCAGAATCGGTAAGCTTTGCACCCACAAGGGAAGAAACAAACAGTGGTATGCGCTCTGTTTCTGTGGACAAAGTAACCGGTAAGGCAACCATAGCAGATGCCGACATAGTTGTTTCTGGAGGTAGAGGGCTAAAAGGTCCAGAAAACTGGGGTATGATAGAAGAGTTAGCCGAAGTTTTAGGTGCAGCAACTGCTTGTTCTAAACCAGTATCCGATTTAGGGTGGAGGCCACATAGTGAACATGTCGGTCAAACCGGCAAACCTGTTTCTAGCAATCTCTACATAGCCATTGGAATTTCGGGAGCCATCCAACATCTGGCAGGTGTCAATTCATCCAAAGTAAAGTTGGTAATTAATACAGATCCGGAGGCACCATTTTTTAAAGCCGCAGACTACGGAGTTGTTGGAGACGCCTTTGAAGTGGTACCAGAATTCATTGAAAAATTAAAAGAATTTAAGGCCCAAAACGCCTAAATTTTTGTTAATTTGTTCCCTTAACTGATTATTGATTTCTAATACTAATAATCAATAAAAGCCCCATAAGGTAAGGTGACGTATGAGTTTAGTTCGATTAAAAATAAAAGGCATCTCTTATAGCCAAACGCAAAATGGAGCATATGCTCTCATCTTGAATGAAGTAGAAGGAGACCGAAAGTTACCTATAGTAATAGGGGCTTTCGAAGCGCAGTCTATAGCCATAGCTCTTGAAAAAGAAATAAAACCTCCCAGACCTTTAACCCATGACCTATTTAAGAACTTTTCCGATAGGTTTGACATAACGGTGAAGCAAGTGATAATTCACAAATTGGTAGATGGGGTGTTTTATTCTAGTATTATTTGTGAGCGGGATAAGATAGAAGAAATTATCGATGCCAGAACAAGTGATGCCATCGCCCTGGCACTTCGCTTTAATTCCCCAATATTTACTTACAAAACCATATTGGATAAGGCTGGCATCTTCCTTAAATTTTCGTCAAAGGATAAAGAAAAGGAAGAAAATGATGACAGTATCGTCGTGGATGAAATTCTGCAAGAAGGAGAAACAGTAGAAATCGACCCTGGTATGGCCGCACCATACAAGGAATTGAGTCTTGAGGAGTTAAATGCCGAATTAGAAAAAGCCGTCGCGAACGAGGATTATGAAAAAGCTGCCAAGCTAAGAGATGAAATTTCTAAACGCAATTGATTTGTAGAGGATTTCATATAAGCCGCAGGCATTGGTTCTTCGCACTAATTCTCATACCCCTATTCACTCAAGCTACAGAAGCACCTCTAGATCAACTAACAAGTTTTACCGTAAATTCGGTTGAGGTCGTTGGTCCATCTGACAAGGAAAGCCTATTACCA
The DNA here is from genome assembly GCA_964636005.1 of uncultured Eudoraea sp. Lineage (GTDB taxonomy): Bacteria > Bacteroidota > Bacteroidia > Flavobacteriales > Flavobacteriaceae > Eudoraea. Next base: position 13,492 of record CAZWPZ010000066.1, on the reverse strand, counting down.
AATACTGGGTTTTCCACAGAATCATTGGGTAGGGGAATTTTAGGAATGGCCTTCTTATTGTTTCTTTCATACCTCTGCAGTGCCAATAGAAAAGCAATTAATTGGAAAACTGTTTCTATCGGTCTTGGCTTACAACTTCTAATAGCCATAGGAGTACTACAATTCTATTATATACAATGGATATTTGAAACTGTCGGCAAATTATTTGTCAATATATTGGAATATACCAAAGAAGGAAGTCAGTTTCTATTTGAAGGTCTTATTGCAGACACGGACACTTTCGGGTTTATTTTTGCTTTTCAGGTACTTCCCACAATAATTTTTTTCTCGGCCTTAACCTCTGTTTTATTCTATCTGGGTATTATTCAGAAGATTGTTCGTTCTTTTGCCTGGTTACTTTCGAAATCGATGGGAATTTCTGGTCCCGAAAGCCTTAGTATAGCCGGAAATGTATTTTTAGGGCAGACGGAAGCCCCTTTGCTGATTAAGGCCTATTTAGAGAAAATGAATCGTTCAGAGATACTCTTGGTGATGATTGGAGGCATGGCAACAGTAGCCGGTGCAGTATTAGCAGCCTACATAGGATTCTTGGGAGGATCGGACCCTGTATTACAATTACAATTTGCAAAACACTTGCTCGCTGCATCCGTAATGGCTGCACCTGGCGCCATCGTTGTTTCAAAAATTTTATATCCACAAACCGAGGAGGTACATAGTGAACTAGATATAAGTTCTTCCAATATTGGGTCTAACCTATTGGATGCTATCGCAAATGGCACTTCTGAAGGATTAAAACTAGCAATAAATGTTGGTGCCATGCTCTTAGTATTCTTGGCGTTTATCGCCATGATAAACGGTATACTGGACTGGGGGGGAGATATAACCTCACTTAATGCATGGATAGCTGCACATTCTATATATGATGGTCTTTCTTTAGAGTCTATTTTGGGTACTATTTTCTCACCATTGATGTGGATTATTGGCGTCAAATCGGAAGATATTTTTTTAATGGGACAACTACTGGGTATAAAGTTGGCGGCAAGTGAGTTCGTAGGTTACTTGCAATTGGCCGAATTAAAGAATATTCTAAACACGCCCCATTTTACCTATAATAAATCGGTTATCATGGGCACCTATATGCTGTGTGGATTTGCAAATTTTGCTTCCATTGGAATACAAATCGGAGGAATTGGTTCATTGGCCCCAGGCCAGCGAAAAGTATTATCTGAATTTGGGATGCGGGCTGTTCTTGGCGGTTCTATTGCCTCCCTTTTGTCTGCAACCATTGCTGGTATGATTCTAGGTTAAGTTAATATCGCTTTTATTTTAGTTGATAAGTTTTGAAAACTACAAATACCGGAGCTTCCTTACTTTGCTTATTTTCGTCTTTGTAAATGCTCTATTATGAAACAATACCATGATTTATTAAAACATGTTTTAGAAAAAGGCGCTCAAAAGGCTGATCGAACAGGAACGGGCACCTATAGCGTTTTTGGATATCAAATGCGTTTTGATCTTAGCGAAGGTTTTCCAATGGTGACTACTAAAAAGTTACACCTCAAGTCTATAATTTATGAGTTACTTTGGTTTTTACAGGGCGATACCAATATTGGCTATTTACAAGAGAACGGTGTACGAATTTGGAACGAATGGGCAGATGAAAATGGAGAATTAGGACCAGTTTATGGTCATCAATGGCGAAATTGGAATGATGAAAATATCGATCAAATTAAAGAGGTTATTCATACCTTAAAACACAATCCCGACAGCCGAAGAATGTTGGTGACCGCATGGAACCCGAGTGTTTTGCCAGACACTTCCAAGTCTTTTTCCGAGAATGTGGCAGAAGGGAAAGCAGCACTGCCCCCGTGCCACGCTTTTTTTCAATTTTATGTCTCCGGAGGAAAATTGTCTTGTCAATTATACCAAAGAAGTGCCGATATATTTCTTGGTGTACCTTTTAACATTGCATCATACGCTCTTTTCACTATGATGATTGCCCAGGTTTGCGGTTATGAAGCCGGTGAATTCATTCATACTTTCGGAGATGCTCATATTTATAAAAATCATCTGGATCAGATAGAACTACAATTGAGCAGGGAGCCAAGACCTTTACCCAAAATGGTTCTAAATCCGAATGTAAAAGATATATTTGATTTTAAGTTCGAAGATTTCAACCTGCTGCATTACGACCCATATCCGCATATCAAGGGTGCCGTGGCAGTTTAATGCAGGAACATTTTCGTAACTTTTGTGATAGCAGCTGTATTATTTAATATAAGGGTCAATCACGGCCTTAGATAGTAGTATATGCCGGGTTTTATGATAGGAAAACACAGCTTCCCGACCATGTAACACCTCGAGCCCTATACAAAATAATACGTCTGAATAGGAATCTGTCTAAATAAATAGCAAGAATTGTTAGGATGCTTGTACCCTAATCTTACAAATCTCCTCCCCTATTTCCAAAAGGACTTCTTTCTCTGATTCAGTAAAGTCGTAAGGCTCACTTTTACCAATACCCAAGGTTCCATAAAGGATTTCCTCATACAGCAATGGTGCAGCTATGGATCCTTCTACTTTTGTCTCTTTGGCCGCAGGTCTGGCAACGCCACTATTATCTGTTTGGAGATTGCACATTTCCACTGCTTTACGTCTCTCCGCTGCTATGCCAGCCATACCTTTACCTATGGGTATTTCGGAAAGTTTTGGTATTAAAAAATCAGGTATACCAATATGAGCCTTAAGCTTGAGTAATTTGGTATCGTTATCTAAGAAATGTAAGGTACCTGTGGAGCAATTAAAATGTGCAACAATTTCCTTCAACACGCTGTCCCAGTCTATTTTGGGGGAGCTAAGTGACTTTTTAATTTCTTCTGGTATATTCGAACTCATTACTATTAAAGAATAAAAAAATTAAGGCTTTCCTAAAGCTTTATCTGCAAACTATGGAGCCCTAAAAATACACTTAAGAAACATAAAGGCAAAAAAAAACCGCGAAACCAATTGGAATCGCGGTCTTACAAAATTCTCTTTTCCCTTAAACTTCTAAAACAGGATTTTCTGAACCTGCATAGTCGTTCCACTGGTAACGATCTGCTTCGGCTTCGCTTACATAAACGCCATCTACCAAATACTTAAACTCATAAGTATTTTCTTTTGGCAGGTCAAATGTTCCTTTAAACGTTCCGTTCTTTAATTTTTTTAGCATACTCCCTTTAGGGTTCCAATTGTTGAAATCTCCAACAACAGCTACTTTCTTTGCTTCCTCTGCAGGCACAGTAAATGTAACCTTACATACTGGTTTCGTTTTTAAATATTGTTTTGCAATTGACATAATTATAGTTTTTCTTATTTCTTGTGCAAAGTTAAAGCATTAAAACCCTCATTTACAATGATTAATATCATAATTATTAATTTCATAAAACAAGCATTACATTTAATTCACATTGTCAAAATATGTTCCTGGGATTTTGCAATTAAGCAATGGAACCACTTAGGTTTTAAGGAAATAGAAGTTAATAAATCCACTTTTTTAGAAATAAATCATCAAAATCAGGGAGTCGTCTTAAAATCGACCTAGAACACTCTTCTCAAAATTACCAATTGAAAATACAAAAGGTATTGTTTTGGAAATTACTATACGGCCTATTGCATTCGGAACATAGGAAGCCCATGGCTAATACAAATCCTTACTAGCAGGAGCTAGGAGTATGGAGAGGGCAAGAAAATTAAATCTTAAAATGCCATTTAACTTATCCTAATGGAGGCACCATACTTTTTTGCGTTTAGTGTATCTTTGCATTTAGCTATCAGCTATTTACCATGCGAAAACCAGAAACAGAAATAGACCAATCGCAACATGAATTATTGGAGCATGCGCATCAGAGATTAAAGCAAAAAAAAGCACTTTACGTACATTTTGTTTTCTTTCTTATTGGGAGTGTATTCTTCATACTCATAAATAAAGTATTAAAATATGGAGAAGAATACGATTGGTATTTATGGTTTATTATTGCCTGGGTTTTTATTTTAGTCATGCATGCTGTAAATGTTTATTTTTTCAAAACCTTCATGGGTACCGATTGGGAAAGAAAACAAAGAGAGAAACTGGTAGCAAAACAGAGAAAACGCATTGCTGAGTTACAGGAGGAAACAGAAAAAAGTTTCCCTATTTCGAGATATACAAAAAAAGAGTAGTGGGTATAATAAGTATGATTGCCGCAGTTGGAGAAAATAATTCTCTTGGCAAAGACAACGACCTTTTATGGCATTTGCCGGATGACTTTAGACGCTTTAAAGAAATTACGTCAGGGCATAAAATAATCATGGGCCGCAAGACTTTTGAAAGTTTTCCCAAACCACTACCTAACCGTGAGCATATCGTAATCAGCAGAAATCCTGAATACAAAATTGAATGGCCAGAATGCCAGGTTGTTTATTCCTTAGAAGAAGGCTTGGCTCTAACCCAGGAGGACGATCTATCCTTTATTATTGGAGGTGGAGAAATATATAAGATAGGTATGCCTTATGCCGATGTTTTGGAGGTTACGAGAGTACATCACTCTTTTGAAGCCGACACCTTTTTCCCAACCATTAATCTCGAAGATTGGGAATTGACTAAAGAAGAGTATCACCCAAAAGACGAAAGACATTTATTCGACTTCACCTACAGGACCTATATCCGAAAAAAGCCAAGGGAGTAAAAGCGCTCCTACTTTTTGTGGATCTGAATTGTAGCATCCTTAATATGGTAGAAGCCTTTTAAAAAGAATTCCAGATGTTCCTCCGTCGTATTGGTAAAGAATTCACGCGTGACACTTTTTGGGGAGGTATTTAGTAGATTATTATTTTCTAAAACAACCCTTGTTTGTCGAGCAACTGCCTCTCCACAGTCAATTATCTTTATACTCGGTGGGAGTATTTCTTTTAGTATTGGTTTTAAAAATGGATAGTGTGTACATCCTAAAACCAGACTATCCATACCGGCCTCCAGCATTGGGGCTATAAAGCTTAACAATAACTCTTTGGTCTCCTTGGTATTTATAGATCCTTTTTCAATTAGCGGCACCAAACCTTTACCTTCGCGCTCTATGATAGTCACTTCTCTGGCATAATCATTTGTTGTTTTCTGAAAAAGGGAGCTCGCCAATGTTCCTTTTGTGGCTAGAACACCAACGCTTCCAGTAGTCGTACCTAGCGCTGCTGGCTTAATAGCTGGCTCAATCCCAATAAATGGTATTTCGTACTTGCGTCTCAGTTCGGCTATGGCATTAGTTGTTGCAGTATTACATGCTACAACTATTAACTTACACCCTTTAGATATAAGGAATTCTACAATTTGTTCACTTAAGGATATAATCTCCTCAGGGGAACGCTGCCCATATGGGGCATTTTCACTATCTGCAAAATAGATATAGGACTCATGCGGTAATAATCGATAAATGTCATGCCACACGGTTAGCCCGCCCACGCCAGAATCAAATATTCCTATGGGATTTTCTTTCATTAGATCAGGTATGGCGGTTTAGGATGCATCGCAGAATTACTATGAGATTCAGGTAGTGGCTGGCCAGGCTTTGAACAAAAAAAGACCGTTATACTAACGGTCTTTTTTTAGATTATAGTATGAACCAAGAATTAAAATCCTAATTCCTGTTTTACTTCTGTAATAAGGTCTTTACCTTTTGCAACAATTAGACCGCCTCCTTGAGTAGCATCAATAACGTAATCATATCCTTGTGCAGCAGCAACCTTTTCAATAGCGGCTTTCGCTTTTACAGAAATAGGCTCAAAAAGCTCCGCTTGCTTCTTAGCTAACTCTTGTTGAGCTGCTTGCTGTGCTTCACCGATATTTTTCTCAAAACCTTGTAATTCCTGTGCTCTTTTTTGATTCTCTTCCTCTGTTTTTGTTGCAGCTTCGTTGGAATACTGGGTATATTTATTCTTGAGCTCCGTCATAGAACTTTCTATATCCGCTCTATAGGTCTCTTGCAGTTTTTTTAGTTCCGCCTGAGCAGCAATCATTTCTGGCATTTGTCCTAACAATTCTGTTACATTAATATGTGCAACCTTACTTTGTGCATTTACAAAGCTTGTAAACGCTAAAAACAATACTACGACTACCCCTACCTTCTTTAACTGTTTCATAATCTTCTAATTTTCTATTTGAGTGTTAATATATTTATTTAAGTTTTAGTTTTCTGAATTTTCTTTCTTCTCAGCTGCTGCCTTTCTTTCCAATTCTTTTTCTTTTCTTTTAGCTTCTCGTTCCTGCAATAATTTATTTCTTCTTTCTTCGTAGGCCTTCTTACGCTCTTCTCGAAGGCGCAATTGCTCTTCTCTCCTCTCCTCCGTACTTTTGATCCTAGCTTCTTGTGCCTGCTTGGCCTTTTCCTGCCTTTCTAAAAGTGCATCACTTACCTCTTCTTCCTCTCCCTCAAAATTTTCGAGTTCCGTTTTCCTCTTCGGTTTCCCCTTTGGCTTACTCACTCTTCTTGTTCTAGAGATCCCTCTAAGAACTAATTCACTAATATCGTGTCTTTTTTGGGAGTACAACATTACAACATCCGCCGATTTATCAAAAATAAAATCGTACTTTTTATTAGTTCCTATGGTTTGTACTTCATTGAATACCTGATCTTGAATAGGCTGAATCAGCCTTTGTTTTTGAAGGACTAAATCTCCTTTGGGTCCAAATCTATTCTGTTGGTATTCTATCATTTCCGTCTCCAGGATCTGAATATCCTCTTCTCGCTCAGCAATTAATTCTTCTGTGAGTAAAACCTTCTCTGCCATCAGATCGCTCTTCATTTGATCAATTTCACTCTGCTTTTGCTCAATCTCTATTTTCCATCGCTGAACTCGTTCTGCTAATTGTTCTGTAGCTTCTCTATATTCTTCTACATTTTCAAGGATATATTCCATATCTACATAAGCAATCCTTACTCCTCGCTGTGAAAACATTGAGGTAGAAAGCAAAACGCAACCCACAAATAAAAGAACTTTTGTCTTCATTTCTAATCTGTTTTTTTACATAGAAAATATCGTGCCAAAATTACTAATTATTTTAAAATGAGTGGATTACCTTATAGTTAATATTAGAAATATCAATGATTAGAATTGCTGACCTATAATAAAGTGTGTTTGCCACCCACTTGGTCCGGTTCCAACAGATTGAGGTCTAAGGTCCTCATCAAATCCATAACCAAAGTCTATTCCTAAAAGACCAAAGGCCGGCATAAAAATACGCACCCCCACTCCGGCCGATCGTTTTAGTAGAAACGGATTATATTCTTGAAAATTGTTGAAAGCGTTACCAGCTTCTACAAATGACAATGCATAAATAGACGCAGAAGGTTTCAAGGTGATAGGATATCGCAATTCCAAGGAGTATTTGTTAAACACGATTCCTCCCTCCTGCTGACCTGTAATCGGGTCTATTGGCGTTAAGGAATTATTTTCGTAACCCCTTAATTGTATTGTTTCCCGACCATCCAATGTGAAGTTTCCTCCAAGACCATCACCTCCTAAGAAAAATCGTTCAAAAGGCACTTTACCCACATCGGTGTTATAACTCCCCAAAAACCCAAACTCTACGTTGGTTCTTAAAACCAATTTACCAACGATACGGGTAAACCAATCTCCTTTAAATTTTACCTTAAAGTACTCTAACCATCGGAATCTTTCTTGCTCTATAGCTTCCTGTTCTTGTATTTCGGCAGGAGTCAAAGGTCTTTCTTGTGCAATCAAATTTAACTCGTTACTCCGGTCTTGTAAGGCGGCATAATCTTTATCATTGAAGAGGGAATAAGGAGGTGTCATTTTTGCGGAGAGCTCAAAAACAGATCCTGTCATCGGGAATATTCTTCCCGGGCCTGCAGAACTTCTCGATAAACCAATGGTATAAGCCAGGGAATTAGATCGCCCATTACCAAAATTAAAAAGACCAGAATTATAATTCTGAAAATCGTAAAGCTGGTACCCAAGTGAATGCGAAATTGTAAAGAAGTCATCTGGCCATTGTAACCTTTTTGCAATACCGATAGAGGCTCCTGTTATAGAGAACTGTTGGTCTTTATTCACCTGAATCCTTCCGGAATTACTGAAAGAAGCTAAAAATTGCTGCGTTCTGGATACGGAGAAATTAAATCGAACTGGTTTTTTACCACCTAACCACGGCTCAGAAAAGTTCAGACTGTACACTCTAAAGGTTCTACTCGCCTGTAGTCGAAGGGCAAAGGTTTGTCCGTCTCCCATTGGCACTGGGTTATACGCTTCCTTGTTGAAAATGTTCTTAATCGAAAAGTTGTTAAACGACAGACCGAGCGTTCCTATGAAACCTCCTCCACCATATCCTCCTTGAAGCTCTATCTGGCTTGCTCCAGACTCTACAAGATTGTATTTTAAATCGACCGTTCCTGAGTTCGGATCTGGGTTAACTATGTCTGGTTTTATTTGCTCTGCATCAAAGAAACCTAATTGTCCAAGTTCACGTACACTCCTTACTATATTTTCTTTACTGTATTTCTGCCCTGGTCTTGTTCGTAGTTCTCTATAGATAACATGATCATTGGTCTTATCGTTACCCTCTACTATTACATGGTTAAGGAATGTTTCTTTTCCTTCTATTATGCGAATTTCAAAGTTTATAGTATCGTTTTGAGCAGAAACCTCTACAGGATTGATCTGGGAAAACAAATACCCATTGTTCTGGTAAAGATTGGTAATATCTTCTCCATCAGGCTTGGTTTCATCGGCTATTCTTTCACGAAGTAATACCCCATTGTAGGTGTCCCCTTTCTTTATACCCAATACCTGACCCAACTGAGCATCTGTATAGACTGAATTCCCAACAAAATCTATTTCTCCAAAATAGTACTTATTCCCTTCTTCAACATTTAGTTTTATATCAATGCTATTTTCGCCCGTGACTATTATTGAATCGGATAAAACGCGTGCATCCCGATATCCTTTTTCAGCGTATTTGTCTACCAAAGCAGCGAGGTCTGCCTTATAATCCTCTTCGATATATTTAGACTTTTTCCAGACTCTACCAAACTGTTTCTGTTTGGTTTTCTTCATCGCCTTCCGCAATTTTTTATCGGAAATCATGGAATTGCCTTCTATATCTATGTTACCAATCTTAACCTTACTCCCAGTTTTGATGTTAACCACCATGCTTTCCGCATTGGTATCAGACGTATCTACGGCTGTGGCAATAGCGACGGTTGCATTAAAATACCCTTCTTTCTTATATTTATTTTCAATATAATTCTTGGTATTCGCGATAAAACTTTCTGTTATTTTTTTACCTTTCTTAAGGTCTGTTTCCTTAATTATTTCATCGACTTTCTTTTTCTTAATACCATATACGGTGACCTTAGAAAGTGTAGGTCTCTCTACAATTTCTAATTCTAGGTAAATTGTTTCATCCTCAATCCGTGCAATATAAAACTCGATATCGCTGAAAAGTTCAAGATCCCACAACTTTTTGATTACTGCACTAATCTGATCTCCAGGAACGGTTATAGGTTGCCCCACACGTAATCCTGTAAAGGTTTTTACGGTCTGTTCATTATAACTCTGTAGCCCCTTTACTTCGATGCCTCCAAGTATATACTTTTCCCCTCCTCTTCCAGATGGACCTTGAGCAGATATATTGGTGGTAAAAAGTAAGGATAAGATTAATATCAGAAGTTCAAGTGGTATGAACTTCTTCATACCGCTAGTTGAGTTGTTCGCTAGTTTTTCCAAATCTTCGTTCTCTGTGCTGGTAATTCTTTATAGCTTCTAGCAAATGATGCTCGCTAAAATCTGGCCAAAATACGTCAATAAAATATAATTCAGCATACGCAATTTGCCAAAGCAAGAAATTACTAATCCGATGTTCTCCACTAGTTCGAATCAGTAAGTCTACCTCTGGCAAATTTCGCGTGTAAAGATGGTTATTTATAATGGTTTCATCAATACTTTCGGGAGAAATTATATTATTTTTAACTTTGGTACTTATACACTGAACGGCATTTTTAATTTCTTCTCTGGCGCCATAGCTTAAAGCCAGCGTTAAGGTCATTGCTTTGTTGTCGGAAGTTTTTGCAATTACCTCATTTAATTCTTTATATGCTCTACTTGGTAACGATTTAATGTTCCCAATGGCATTTAGTTTGATATCGTTTTTGTGAAGAAGAGGCAATTCTTTTTTTAAAGAAGAGACCAATAATCGCATTAGAGTCTCTACTTCTATTTTTGGTCTGTTCCAGTTTTCTGTGGAAAACGCATAGAGGGTAAGGTATTTAATTCCGATTGCTGCACATTTTTCAGTAATTAAACGCACTGTTTTAACGCCATGTTCATGACCAAATACACGTAACTTACCTTTTTCTTTAGCCCATCTGCCGTTACCATCCATGATAATAGCCAAATGCTCAGGAAGCCTGCCTTCTATTAATTCATTCTTAGAATTCATATAACGTATTACTCAAAACAATCGGAACAAGGTTTTCTTCCAAAGGTATAAGTTACGGTAATTCCTGAAAATACGTACCAATCGTCGCTAAAAATATTACCAAACGCATACTGTTCAAAATTTGATCCTTTTGGGTTGCTCGCATCTAAATTATCTGTAAATGTGAGACGAGCACCAATTTCTGCTCCTACAATTAAAAATTGATTTAACCTAGCTTTTAATCCTACGGTCATAGGAATTGCAAAAGTACCATCTTTTTGTCCAATATCCTGCACTTGTCCGCCTTCAAAATATTTATACTCATAACGAAAGTAGGTTATTCCAGTATAAAGATAAGGTGTGAAGGCCGGGCCTAACTTGTGAAGATTGTAATCAAGAAAGTTAAATTCTAATCCAGCTGAAAATTCTAAAATGGAATTGTCCATTTTGTAACCTCTTTGCTGTCGGGACGACATGGATGACTTGGAATCATCCGCTGTAAAGTTTCCATAAATTATACTTCCCCTATAGGCATATCGCTTGCTTTTATTCCATTTAAACAGTCCTCCGAGAGCCAGACCAGAAGGGGCAATATAGTTGGTTCTCCCAACATCACCAATATTGTTTGTTCCTCCACCGAATAAACCAACTTCGTAGGTCTGCGCAGACATAACTCCTGACATAAATAGCATAACAACAACACTAAATACTCTCATCAATCTATAAAGGTTTTAATTTCTTTCAATCAGAAGTAGTTCTCAACCATAATTAAGACGCTAAATTCCTTTTGATAAACAGTTTTTAGAAGGTTTTATTGTTTTGTGCAGTGCTCTAATTGCGCTTGTCTTGACCCCAAAGCAATTTGTTTCTGAGTGTATCCAGAAAACTTTCTGAATTGTAGGCAATCATTTTTACCGTAAAATTGGCCTTTTTTACCGTAATTTCTTTTTCATTATCTAGACTGGCAATTCTGGAATCTAAAGAAACCAGGTGTTGTTCTTCTCTTCCATATACCTTCATTCGCAAAACCGTATCATCCGATATCACCAAAGGTCTGGCGTTGAGATTGTGCGGTGCTATAGGAGTAATTACCAAGGATTTAACGTCTGGATTAATAACGGGCCCACCACAACTTAAGGAATAGCCAGTAGAACCGGTAGGCGTAGCGATAATTAATCCATCCGCCCAATAGGAAGTTAGATACTCTTCATTTAGATAGGTCTCCACAGTTATCATTGAGGTAGTATCCTTTCTACTTATGGAGACTTCATTTAAGGCAAAATTGTATTCTTTAAATTCTGGAATTTCGAAATCCGCCTGAACTTCTACAAGGCTTCTTTCTTCTATTCGATACTTTCCATCAACAAAATCATTGAGCACTCTTTTTACCTCCTCCTTTTTTAAAGTAGACAAGAACCCTAACCTACCGGTGTTAACTCCGACTATAGGGATATCGAGGTTACGTATATAAGTCACCGCTCTTAATATCGTTCCATCTCCACCGAAACTAACAAACATCTTAAAGGAGCGGTCTAATCCTGAGTTCTTTGTAAAGGTATTATAATTCCCAGTCGTCCCTGATTCCCGAAGTTTTTGGTATAATTCCTCTTCAATAAAAACCTCTACATTCTTGCTTTTACACTCTTTTAGAAGAAGCCTTATATAATCTGAAGATTCATTTTCATAAACCTGGCCATAAACTGCAATTTTCATAAAGGCTCTTAATTAGATGTATACTGAAGAAACAATTGGTTATCTAAACATTGAGATATTTATCCAGATAATTGGAACGCTCTTTTAGACTCTCCAGAAATTGATCGTCTTTATTTCCAAATAAGATACTGTAATTATACCTCCTGAAGGTCTGAACTACTTCGCCAAAGTTGGTGTCGCTGATTTTCAAAGTAATCTGAATAACGTCATTTCTGACTTCTGTAATAAATGCTCCCCAAAGTCTGGCATTATTACTTTCCACTATCTGGGCAATTTCACTAAACGAATAATCCTTTATTCCTTTAGCCACAACTAATATCCCACCAGGTTCGGTAAAAAAGGGAGTATCTATAAAAATTCCTACAATATCGTTGAGATCGTAATATCCAATAACACGGGATTCATCATCCAGAACAGGAAGTAAGTTTGCCTCGTTCCGAGCAAAGTTCTCTAGAACATCCAACCATGAGGTAGTCTTGGAAACAAAAATAGATTCCATATGATATTTGTAATCTTCTATCAACTTTCCCTTTTCAAAGGTTTCAAGATCATTTTCAGATAACACCCCTAGATAAACTCCCTGATCTACAATGGCCACATGCGAATAGGTCGTATGCTTAAAAAAATGAATGACATCTTTTATGGTTTCCTTTAGATCAAAGGAGGGAATTGTCTTTATAATGTGAGAATGAATATGCATATCCAAGAAATCTTACGCAAAATACTAATTTAAAACCGCAAAAGGCATGCCTAATTTGTATTTTTGACCATTGAAAATTTCAAATTCGATAAAATGACCAAACTTAGTGTTAATGTAAATAAAATTGCAACACTTCGAAATTCTCGCGGAGGGAATGTGCCTAACCTTATAAAGGTGTCTCAAGATATTGAAAGCTTTGGTGCTCAAGGCATTACTATACATCCGAGACCGGACGAAAGGCATATTAAATATCAAGATGCAAGAGATTTAAAAGATGTTGTTAAGACAGAATTAAATATTGAAGGAAACCCGATAGACAAATTTATTTCTTTGGTACTAGAAGTAAAACCAACTCAGGTAACTTTAGTTCCGGATGCCGTAGACGCTATTACATCTAATGCTGGGTGGGACACTGTAAAAAACGAAGCTTTTCTTAAGGAAACCATCAATGAATTTAAAAAAAATGGAATCCGGACTTCCATTTTTGTCGATCCCGATATAAGGATGATAGATGGAGCCTTAAAAATAGGTACAGACAGAATTGAACTTTATACCGAATCTTATGCAGTCAGCTATAAGAAAGGCAATCGAAATGGTATTATTCCGTTTGTTGAGGCTGCCAAGCGAGCTTC
>CAZWPZ010000065.1:0-12001 GCA_964636005.1 uncultured Eudoraea sp. | reverse complement strand
ATTCAAATTAAAATGGATTTTATCAATCCAGAATCGGCCGAAAAGTTTGTAGAAAAGGGATGGGACGAAGAAAGACAAATGTACTATTACCTGGTTTATTTTAACAAAGAACAAAAATCCTAGTGGTTACGGGATATCCATCTTTTTTTCTATTATTTGCTTCATGCTTACATCTTGGTAATTGCGTTTAACAAAGTCTAAAGCCAGGTTTAAAACCTGCCCCATAGTACTGCATCTTTTAAACTTTATGTCTAAGGTCAGATCGTAAATCTGTTTGCTGAGCATGGCAATATTTTCCGCCATGGAAATCTCGTCTTCTTTACATATGTTAATGAGACGGTTAATCCTTTCTCCAGAACTAATAATGCGTTTCGCGACAATGGAACGTTCTTCTATCTTGTATTGATCTACAGAATCGCGCTGTAATTTTTTTTGAACATTCCTGACCATCTGAAAATTCTCTTTGAAAAACTGAGGCCGGTATACCTTGAGATTTCCTTCAAAGCTTTGCTGATCAAAATCTATAGCTCGAATCTTATAGACAACATGATCAAAATCGTGCATAGGAACAATAACGTAGTTATAGGACCGCATATCACCCAATAGTCGGATCATACAGCGTTCATTAAACTTTACAAACTCTTTGGCCAATTGTGCCTTATCCGTTTCAGAGCAACTAGGCAACATATCTTTAATAAAAACATCTCCAGGTATTCCGGCTATGTGTTCCTCAATAAGGGTATCCTTATGGACTAAAAAATTTAAATTATAAGGGGATAACAAATGCTCCAGCTCCAGACCATATACTCTGGATGCATCCGATTTCTTAATATAAAAGTAAATGTAGTTGTCGTTTAAAATATTACGAACCTTTATCCGAAAAGGTTTAGAATTTCCAAAGGTGCAAAAGTCTACCGCGTCAATGTTTAAATACTGAAAGATTCTGTCACTTCCATCCGAATGAAGTATGGAATAGACCTTTTTCAAACCTTCATCAATTTCCTCTCTGTCTGTATCCGAATAATACACCCTAATCCATAAGGTATCTTCTCCATTATCATCGTATACCACTACAGATCCAGAAAAACGTAAGAGATCCTCATAAAATATAGGTATCTCAATTTTTCTACTGTACTGATCCAGATAAGCGTCTAATTTCGCACTTATCGGATAAGCGGGTTTTTTTCGTGACATTAGGCGTTCCTCAGACATAAATCCTTTCTTATTGCGTACTGATTGTAACAAATTAACGATTTCTTCGTCAAGTATACTAAAACACCAACAAAACTATTCTAATTTGAAAACCATTCTTTCCGTAAATAAGCTTTCCAAAAAATTCGGTTATCTCACCGCAGTTGATCAACTTTCGTTCACCATTGAAAAAGGGAATGTTTATGGAATACTGGGGCCCAATGGAAGTGGAAAATCTACTACCCTGGGAATTGTTCTCAATGTAGTAAACGCTACATCTGGTTCTTTTTCTTGGTTCGACGGTACTGCCAATACACATGAAGCATTGAAAAAAGTTGGTGCCATAATAGAAAGACCCAACTTTTACCCCTATATGACAGCAGTCCAAAATCTGAGACTCGTTTGCAAGATTAAAGAAGTGTCCTATTCCAAAATCGAAGACACCCTAAAACTGGTCGGTCTTTTGGACAGGAAAGACAGCAAATTTAAGACGTATTCTTTGGGAATGAAACAGCGATTAGCCATTGCTTCTGCACTCTTAAACGATCCTGAAATACTAATTCTGGATGAACCTACAAACGGACTCGACCCTCAGGGTATTCACCAAATAAGAGAAATAATAAAGAAAATTGCCGCGGAAGGAACTACTATTTTGTTGGCCTCTCATTTATTGGACGAAGTAGAGAAGGTTTGCAGCCATGTCGTAATCTTGAGAAAAGGAAAAAAACTTTACTCTGGCAGAGTAGATGGGATGCTGGCTACCTATGGCTTCTTTGAAGTCAAGTGCAACAAAGAAGAAGAATTATTGAGGTTTTTAAGATCTCATAATAGTTTTGGAGAAATTAAAAAAGACAATGGCTTAATAACGGTCTTTTTAAAAGAAGAAATGAATTCTGAAGAATTGAATTTACAGCTATTTCAGGAAAATATTGTTCTTTCTCATCTGGTAAAGAGAAGAGAAAGCCTCGAGGAGAAATTCCTCACCCTCACAGAAAACCAACCTAATTAAGAACAAACTATCTCGTATGAAAAGGCTATTGCAAATAGAATACATAAAATTATGGAATAATCGAGCAAGTAGAGTCTTGATCATTGCATACTTTGTACTACTCACTTCCATTGCTCTTATAGCTGCAATTAAGTTTGATATTGGTCCAGTAAATTTCCATTTAGCAGAACAAGGAATCTTCAACTTTCCCTATATATGGCATTTTAACACCTTTATTACGGCATTTTTTAAGTTATTTCTGGCAATTGTCATCGTTTCCATGATGGCTAATGAATACAGTAATAAAACCATAAAACAGAACCTCATAGATGGACTTTCAAAAAAAGAGTTTATTCTTTCTAAATTTCTTACTGTGGTAGTCTTCGCATTAATTTCTACGATTTTTGTTTTCGTAGTCTCACTGATTCTTGGACTTATTTATTCCGATTACAACGAATTCTCCATAATATTTTCCGATCTGGAATTTCTACTTGCCTTTTTTATTAAGTTAGTTGGTTTCTTTTCCTTCTGTCTCTTTCTGGGAATATTCGTAAAACGATCTGCTTTTGCCTTAGGTTTTTTAATCCTATGGCAAGTATTTGAAGGCTTTGTGCGAGGGATGCTGCGATGGCAAGTGTTTGACAAAGACACAACAGAACAAATCATGGCCTTTTTCCCGCTAAATGCCATGTGGAACCTAATCAAAGAGCCGTTCTCCCGTTTAAGTGCCGTGCAATCTGTCGCAAATCAGATTGGTGAAAATATAGAAATCAATTACAATGTACACTGGTATGAGATACTTATTGTAGTTTCTTGGACCATAATTTTCATCTATTTGTCGTACGCATTACTAAAAAAGAGGGATTTGTAGTATCTTGTGGTGTTTGCAAGAACACTATGAAAAAGATTGGGACATTTATATTCTTTTTGTCCCTTTGCCCATTATGGCTATGGGGGCAAGGAGAGGCATCGAATTGGTACTTTGGAAATAATGCTGGGCTACAGTTCAATAATAATGGTTCCGTAACCGCTTTAGAGGGAGGCCAATTAGAGACCTTCGAAGGTTGTGCGACTATTTCCGATATCTATGGAGAGTTGTTGTTCTATACCGACGGCATTACTGTATATGATCAAAGAAATGAGATTATGCTCAATGGCACTGGTCTGTATGGCGATCCTTCTAGTACGCAATCTGCCCTAATTGTACCAGCTCCTGAAGACACCAACCTCTATTATATTTTCACCGTAGACACTTCGGTAGGTCCGGATGATCCAGATTTTGGACTTAATTATTCCATAGTAAACATCACCGAGAACAATGGCTACGGTGCTGTGGTAGAAAAGAATATTAACATCCTTAGAGATTGTACGGAAAAAATATCTGCAGTTCTCAAGGATTGTGCTGATAATTCTATATGGGTTCTTACTCTTGGTCCTGAAAACGGAGTTGGAGGAGTCTTTAATACCTTCTTTGCTTTTGAGGTTAGTCCGACCGGAGTGGACCCTAACCCTGTTAGAACAACTTTTTCAACACTAAGTATTGAAGACCCGAGAGGCTATTTAAAACTATCGGCTGATGGAACAAAAATTGTAAGTGCGAATGTAGTTGACGGTGCTTTCCTATATGATTTTGATGCGAGTACAGGTATTGTAACGAATCAACAAGAGTTAGAAATTAGTTCCCCAGGAAGACTTTCGTATGGAGTAGAATTCTCTCCAAGCGGAGAGTTCCTTTATGTCCATTCTTACGGCGTACCCGAAAAAGAAAAAGGTAATATTTCTAAACTAATTCAATTTGACTTGGGAGCTGACGATATTTCAGCATCTGGATTTATCATTGATGAAAGCCCTATTTTTCGAGGGGCATTGCAGTTGGGTAATAATGGAAAAATATACCGGACCATCACTAAAAATTATTTTGATGGAACACAGTTTCTCGGCGTTATTGAAAATCCAAACGAAAGAGGATATGGCAGTACGTATAGACACAATGCCATTGAACTAGAAGGGGAAGCTATGCAAGGGCTTCCTCCATTTATTCAGTCCTTTTTTCGAAAAGAACCTTTGGCTCTTAATCCTGATGGCACCAAAACATCCAATATGAATGTATGCATAGAGGATACTTTTCGATTAGAAGCTACTGAAATAGCTGGAGCATCTTATTTTTGGTATAGGAATGGTATCCCAATAGACGGTACCACCAATTTTATAGAAATAACAGATGCCACTGTAGAAGATTCCGGAAGATATACCCTAGAGATTATACCTCCTGATACCAATGAATGCATAGTTGAAGGGGAAGGATTGGTAAATGTACTTGAGAGACCAGAGCCAATACTACAGCTTACCGCCTGTGATATCGATGAAGAGAATAGTCTGGACGGTTTAACAAGAATAAATTTAGAAGAACTAAACAACGACCCTACCATACAGTTTACCTTTTACGAAAGCATAGAAGATCGGGACATGGAAGAGGCTATAGAAGATTCTATGAATTATTACAATACAGTCCCTTTTACTCAAACCATCTATTATCGCGGTATAAATACAGAAGGTTGTGAATACCTAGGCGAAGTAAATTTGAATATTACTGAGGTTGCGGTTACTCCCAGCTCCCATGGTCCCTTTGTTAGCTGTGACGAAATTGCTGATGACGACTTACTTTTGGGAACATTTGAGCTAGATGCTATTGCTTCTTACTACGAAGGAGAAGATTTACTGTTTTACGAGTCTTTAAGTGATTTAGCTAATGGGCAAAATGAAATACTACAGGATTATGTCAGTGAGCCAACGAATATTTATATACTTAGAAAAGCAAATGCCCAATGTGTAGGTATTGATGTTTTAGATCTTCAAGTAACCGTTTCTCCAAAGCTTCAATTCGAAGACACCTACACCTTATGCAAAAACGGTGTTTTGCAAGTTGATGCCCCTGAAGGTTTTAATTCTTACCAATGGTATTTAGAAAAGAATGGTCAGGAAGTATTAGTTTCAGAAACAGCCTCCATTTCCATAGAGGAAGTTGGAACCTATGTGCTGGATACACAATTTGTATATGAAATAAATGGAGAAGAAATTCTGTGCGAGAATAGTGCCTCTTTTGAAGTGGTTCTTTCCAGTACCGCAAAGGTTGATAATGTCGATATAGTTGATTTCTCGACAAACAATTCTATTGAAGTGCATGTTAGTGGTGATGGGGAATACTTGTATTCGTTAGACGGTGTGAGCTATCAAGAAGAAAATATCTTTACTTCCCTCGCCGCAGGCATTTACACCCTGCGTATCAAAGACATATACGGATGTGGAATAACAGAAAAAGAGGTAGCTGTAATGGGTTACCCCACCTTTTTCACCCCAAATGGTGATGGAATAAATGACTATTGGAAAATTACTGGTTTAACAGAGCAGTTTGAATCTGATGCTGTGGTAGCCATTTTTGACCGATACGGAAAGATAATTACACAGCTTCTTCCTTCAACTCCTGGTTGGGATGGGAGACTAAACAATCAGGCCTTGCCAGCTTCTGACTATTGGTTCACCATTAGATTCCAAGATGGAAGAAAAATTAATGGACATTTTGCATTAAAAAGATAGAAAAGGATTCAGAACAAAACGCTATGATGAAAATGAAAATGGGGTGTAGAAACAGACATATTATTACAGATTCACAGCAACCGATATGAGCGGAAAATTGTGCAAAGTGAAATCTTAAACAAAACATATAATAACAACAACCAACAAATTAAAGAGCGAATTAGTTTAAATAGACCATGACGTAATTATTTCGATACAGACACAAGTAGTATGAAGCAGAGGATTTTTTTATGTATGCTATTTTTTGTTGGAGTTTTGGGAATGTCTCAGGACTGCCCTAGATTAATATCCCCTGCGGATGGATCTTTAGCAGTACCTGTGGATGCGACCATTTCTTGGCCACCTGTTCCTGGCATAATCGGGTATCTGGTTTCTCTTGGAACAACCCCGGGAGGGACGGAAATCTTAAATAGGAGATCGGCCGGTCTGACCAATAGTTACACACCGGAAGTCGGCCTCCCGGAAAACACTACTATTTATGTCACCATCAGTCTGTTTTTATTCAATGAACCTTTAAAAATATGTCCATCAGAGAGTTTTACCACAGAGGATGTTACGACTCCACCGGAATGTACTTCTTTATCGGAACCTCGAAATGGAGAAAGCAATGTGTCTGTAAAAACCCCAATAAGCTGGTCCTACGCCTCGAAGGCAACCAACTACAGAATATCGGTCGGCACTTCCCCGGGTGGGACGGATATATTGAATGATTTTACTACAGGTAATGTCCTGTCTTATAACCCCCCTGGAGACTTACCCCAGGACAGCACTATTTATGTTAGCATAACGCCATTTAATGAAAATGGAGACGCCTCCTCTTGCATTGAAGAGAGTTTTTCCACAGGAAATGCCGTTATTGATTGTAATGCCAAATTTGATCCGGTTTCTGGTGAAATAGTCCCAAGGAGACCCCCATCCGAAGTACCAACAACCTTAGGATTATGCAGGGAACAAACAAGCACCAGCTACACATCCCCTGATATAGCCGATGGATATCGATGGTATAAGTTGAATGAAGATGGAACAGAAAGCCTAATTTCTGAATCTGCTACCGTCGAATTCACAGAATTAGGATCGCATCGATATGAGGCGTACAACATAATTACCGAGGGCTCTTTTTCCTATGAATGTCCTACAGTACAAACGATCGAAGTCATACCTTCGGAAATTGCAGAGATAGCGGAAATCAACATAGAACAGCTTGCAGATGGAAAGCGTATTGAAGTCTTGACCAATGGTACTGGAGATTATGAATTTGCCATAGATCAAGTAAATGGTCCATATCAAAACTCCAATATTTTTAATCAGGTAAGCGAAGGTTCGCATATCATCTACGTGAGAGATAAATATGGTTGCGGAATTGCAGAACAAGTAGTTGCACGAGAGTTAACAGCAGATGACTTTCCAAGATTTTTCACCCCAAATGGAGATGGGATTAACGATTATTGGCAGTTTATTCCCCCGCAGGACAAAAATGAACTTGCAATTGTATATGTGCAGATTTTTGATCGATATGGTGTTTTGATAACCCAACTCCTTCCTGGTTCACCGGGGTGGGACGGAACTTTTAACGGACAACCGCAACCGGCCTCAAGTTATTGGTTTAGGGCAAAAGATAACCTAGATAATATAATCAAAGGGTATTTTGCCTTGAAACGTTAAATTTAAGTGAGCCCATTAATATGTTAGCAATGCCTTTTGTAAATTTAACGGATGAAGTTTAATGTAGTTTCTGAGTTTAAACCTACAGGAGATCAACCTGAAGCGATCAGCCAGTTAAGGGAAGGGATCGAAA
Organism: uncultured Eudoraea sp.; assembly: GCA_964636005.1. Lineage (GTDB taxonomy): Bacteria > Bacteroidota > Bacteroidia > Flavobacteriales > Flavobacteriaceae > Eudoraea. The sequence goes on along the minus strand of CAZWPZ010000065.1, from coordinate 4,433 downwards.
CAGGTGAAAGGTACCAAACCCTATTGGGTGTTACCGGTTCGGGAAAGACCTTTACGGTAGCCAATGTTATACAAGAAGTACAGCGACCTACCTTGGTATTGGCCCATAATAAGACCTTAGCTGCTCAATTATATTCTGAATTTAAGCAGTTTTTTCCTAATAATGCCGTGGAGTATTTTGTATCCTACTACGATTATTATCAACCTGAGGCCTATATCCCAACCTCTGGTTTGTACATTGAAAAAGATCTGTCTATAAATGAAGATATTGAGAAACTGAGACTTAGTGCCACTTCTTCCCTCCTATCCGGAAGAAGAGATGTTATAGTAGTTGCTTCGGTATCTTGTTTATACGGTATTGGGAATCCGGTGGAATTTCAAAAGAATGTTATCTCCCTTGAGAAAGACCAGGTTATTTCCAGAACTAAATTTCTTCATCAATTAGTGCAAAGCCTTTATTCCAGAACTACAGCCGAGTTTAAAAACGGAAACTTCAGGGTAAAAGGGGATGTGGTGGATGTTTTTCCGAGCTATGCGGATCACGCCTATAGAATTCATTTTTTTGGAGACGAAATTGAAGAGATTGAAGCATTTGACCCCTTTAAGAATAAAACATTAGAACAATACGAGAACCTGAATATATATCCGGCAAATATGTTTGTAACCTCACCTGATGTATTGCAAAATGCCATTCACAGCATTCAGGAAGACCTAGTAAATCAGATTGGTTATTTTAAAGACATTGGGAAGCATCTGGAAGCAAAGCGATTAGAAGAACGTACTAATTTTGATCTCGAAATGATACGGGAACTGGGCTACTGCTCGGGGATTGAGAACTATTCTCGGTATTTAGATGGCAGAGAACCCGGTACACGACCCTTTTGTCTGTTGGACTATTTTCCCAATGATTATTTAATGGTAGTAGACGAAAGTCATGTAACCATCCCACAAGTACATGCGATGTATGGAGGGGATCGATCCAGGAAAGAAAATTTAGTAGAGTACGGTTTTAGACTACCCGCTGCGATGGACAACAGACCTTTAAAATTTGAAGAATTCGAAGCCTTACAGAATCAGGTAATATATGTTAGTGCCACTCCTGCAGATTATGAACTTAAAAACAGCCAGGGCGTTTATGTGGAACAACTCATTAGGCCAACCGGATTGCTGGACCCGAAGATAGAAGTTAGGCCTAGCGAAAACCAGATTGACGATTTAGTTGAAGAAATTCAGAAAAGGGTAGAACTGGACGAAAGAACGCTCGTAACAACACTTACCAAAAGAATGGCCGAAGAATTGGCTAAATATCTTACACGAATTAATGTGCGGTGCAGATATATACATTCGGATGTGGATACCCTGGAAAGAGTGGAGATTATGCAGGATCTGAGGAAAGGTATTTTTGATGTCTTAATTGGTGTTAATCTATTGCGGGAAGGACTGGATCTGCCAGAAGTGTCTTTAGTGGCCATTTTGGATGCTGACAAGGAAGGATTTTTGAGAAGTAATCGCTCCTTAACCCAGACGGTGGGAAGGGCTGCTCGTCACCTTAATGGAAAAGCTATTATGTACGCAGATAAAATTACGGACAGTATGAAGCGTACCATAGATGAAACCGAGTACAGACGGGAAAAACAACTGAATTACAATAAAAAACATAAGATCACACCAAAAGCCTTAAATAAAGGGTTGGAGAGTGCTTTGGCCAAGAATTCTGTTTCTACCTTTCACTTTGAAAAGGAGGAAATGAAGGCGGCGGAGCCAGACATTGAATATTTGACAAAAGATCAGCGAGAAAAACTGATTCGGGACAAACGAAAAGCTATGGAGAAAGCCGCCAAAGAATTAGATTTTATGCATGCAGCCAAATTAAGAGATGAAATTAAAAAACTTCAGGTACTAAGCTAAAAAAAGAGAGCACCACAACGAATCGTGATGCTCCCCAAACTAACTAAACAAACCAATCATCATAAAAAACCCATCAGGGGATTTTCTACTAGATGCTTTCTATTTCCCTATTTCTATTAACCGTTTAGGTTTCGGCATAGCTTCCTCTTTTTTAGGAAGAACAAATTTTAAAATACCATCTTTATACGAAGCTTCGATGCCATCCTCATTGATACTATCTGGTAAAGTAAATGCACGTTTAAAAGATGCATAGGAATATTCTTTTCTAGTATAGGATTTCTCTTTTGTTTCCGTTTCCTGTTTTACTTCACTTGAAATAGTCAAAACTTGTTCGTCTACCTCAACATTAAAGTCTTCTCTTTTTCTGCCGGGAACAAATAGTTCAAGCTCAAAATTCGCTTCATTCTCCACGATATTTACAGCTGGCATAGCGGAAGTCTGATTCTCTAGCCCACCAAACCAGTCTGGTTTAAATATATCGTTCATCAAAGATGGAAACACTAAATTGTTTTTTCTTATAATACTCATAACCTTAAATTTTTAATTATACTTACAATTACGACTATCTAAAGGCAAAAGGTATACCAATCCAAAAAACTGTCTTTTTGTCTGTAATCAGCACCCAATTAGTGTCATTATGGCGCTTTTTTAAGGTTAAGAGTGGGTGTTCGAAAGTATTTTAGTTGTAATGTGCCTTAAAAATGTCTATCAATACTTCCGGAGGAACAATTTTATCTGGGTACTGATGCATAATACTTAGGACCTGCTCTATTGCGGAGGGAGGAAGACCCATTCCAAGACCAATGTTGTGAAGACTACTAATTTCAACAAGTCTTTGGTTGTTATCCACATTCATTAAAAGCATTAGTCTGTGAAATTGAAGAATTCTTTCGGCCTGTGTTTTAGGAATAACCTTTGTTACTTTCTCCTCAAAGAGCGAATCAAAAGTCTTTTTGTCTACACCAAGATTCGTAGCAACACTAAAAAGAAAATTATACTCGCTTTTATTCAGATCTTCATCTGCCTTGGCAAATGCGATCATTTCTGATAAAATACTTAATTTTTCTTCTAATGACTTCATTGGACTGGGTGTATGATTCCTACAAAACACACTATATATAGAACACTAAATTTTTGCTTTTCGTATACGCTATTCTTGGATTTATCTCCAAAACCCTCTTATACCAAGAAATTATAATACCTTGCATAAAAAAAATATGACCAACAATGATATTCTAAAAAAATTACGGGTGGCATTAATGCTAAGAGATGATGAAATTGTCAAAATATTAGAATTAGTAGATTTTAGAATTTCAAAAAGTGAAATAGGAGCCTTTTGCAGGAAAGAAGGACATCCAAAATATCGGGAATGCGGGGATCAGGTCCTCCGGAATTTTCTCAATGGCTTAGTTATTCATTATAGAGGAACAAAAGAGAAACCCAAGAACCCTACCGACATTATAAACAAGAAGAAAAAGGATACTAAACATAAAAAGAAACCTACTTGGGACCCTAAAAAAAATCCTTTGAGTTCCGTTAAGTATAAAAACAAAAAAAAATCCTGATAATAAAATCAGGATTTTTAATACTTCTATATTTCTTGAGTATTATCGAAGTACTTCTTCCACTTTGTCAGCGGCCTCCTGGAATTGCACAGCCGAATGAACTGCCAAGCCTGAATTATCGATAATCTCTTTCGCTAGTTCTGCATTTGTTCCCTGCAATCTGACAATAATTGGTACTTGTATTGCATCTCCCATATTTCTATAGGCATCTACTATCCCTTGGGCAACCCTATCACAGCGAACAATACCTCCGAAAATATTAACCAGAATTGCTTTTACAGCACTATCCTTCAGTATAATTCTAAACGCTTCCTCTACTCTTTTGGCATCAGCAGTACCTCCAACATCAAGGAAATTTGCAGGCTCTCCACCAGCCATTTTTATCAAATCCATGGTAGCCATTGCCAGACCAGCACCGTTAACCATACACCCTACATTTCCATCCAAATCCACGTAGTTTAATCCCACAGCTCTTGCTTCGACCTCAACTGGACTTTCTTCTCTCAAATCGCGCATCTCAGCATATTGCTTGCGTCTGTAAAGTGCATTGTCATCGATAGAAACCTTGGCATCAACGGCCATAATCTTATTGTCGGAAGTCTTCAAAACCGGATTGATTTCAAACATACTGGAATCACTTTGATCATAAGCCTTATACAGGGAAGAAACAAACTTTGTCATTTCCTTAAATGCTGTTCCAGAAAGACCTAAGTTAAAAGCAACCTTCCTGGCCTGAAAAGGGAGTAAACCAACCGCAGGATCAATTTCTTCCGTAAAAATAAGATGCGGTGTCTTCTCTGCAACTTCTTCTATATCCATACCACCTTCGGTAGAATACATTATCATATTTCGACCAGTAGCCCTATTCAACAATACGGACATATAAAATTCCGAGGTTTCACTTTCGCCTGGATAGTAAACATCTTCTGCTATTAAAACCTGATGTACCTTTTTACCTTCT
>CAZWPZ010000064.1:0-3887 GCA_964636005.1 uncultured Eudoraea sp. | reverse complement strand
AGAATAGGAAGGCAGAGGAAATCCTTTTTGATCCTCCAGGGGAGAAGGGGGCCGGAAACGATTGGGTGCTAGTGGTTGGAACCAAAGACTTTATCGATAAAGTCCGACTTAAGTTAGAAAAATAGGAATTCAAGGAGATTATCCTGTACTTTTCAACCCACCGGATATCGCATTTACAAGTAGTAATAGATGTAAAAGATACGGATTACTTTGCTTTGGATCCGAGTCTCCCAAATTGCGCCATTTGGTCAGATAGTCTAACTGAATTCGGTGGAGTACCCTTAAGGCTTCATTTCTTAGATTCATGTTTTCCAGTTTTGCTATACGACGGGTTTCTACGGACTCTCCCATAATTTTTTCAATACTCTGAAGACAAATCTGATAGTCCGTTAGAATTAACTCCATCAACTCCTGACGGATGGAAGTGTCTTCGACTAATTCTGCAAACTTTTTCATGATTTTAGCATCGGTATGCAATAAATTAGACTCTACCTGAATAAGACTATAGCGCAAAAAGGGCCATTCTTGGGCAAGTTGTTTCATCAGTTCGAAGTCTTCCGGGTGTTGTTTTTGAAAGGCATCCAAGGCCGCACCCATTCCAAACCAGCCAGTAAGGTTGAACCTGGATTGGTTCCAACTAAAAACCCAAGGAATGGAACGAAGGTCTTTCAAGGACCGCTGTCCTGTTCTACGTGCAGGTCTGGATCCGATTTTACTTTGCTCCAATACATCTATTGGAGTAGCTTTGGTGTAGAATTCAATAAATTTAGGATGGTCCAGCAGTTTCCTATAGGTTTGCCTGGCCAAATCAACCAAATTGTCCATCATTTCGTAGCGGCGAATATCTTTGGATTCTTCAGAACTAATCAAGGCTTGCCTGGCAGTTCCGGCAACCAGCATCTCCAGATTATAGGTTGCTGTAAGCCGATTGGCAAATTGGTTGGCTATGGTCTCTCCCTGCACAGTCATTTTTATGTGGCCACTCATGGAACCTGCGGGCATACTATCTAAAAACCTATGGATTTTTCCACCTCCACGACTAATCGTACCCCCGCGACCATGAAAAAAGCATAGTTTAACACCCAGTTTATCTGCTGCTTTGGTTAGATTTTCTTCGGCTTTGTAAATATTCCACCGGCTTGTCAATATTCCGCCATCTTTATTGCTGTCGCTATAGCCCAGCATCACTTCCTGCGTAAAAGAAGGTACTTCTTTGCGCTGCTTTTGTATCACGGGATGATTTAGGTATGCTGTAAGAATTTCAGGCCCAGCAACCAAATCATCTATGGTCTCCAAGAGAGGAACTACAGGCAGGTTTGTATGGTGCAGACCGACTTCCCGTAAAAACAGAAATACCAGCAGCAGGTCACTCAAACTGCGTGTCATACTCACGATGACGGAACCAATACCATCGGCGCCATAAGCATCTATATAGTTCTTTACTTCTCGTAAATAACTCAGAACATTGTCTGCCTCCGGTCCGGCTGAGGTACCAGCCAGAAGGAAAGGACGATTGCTATTCAATTCTCGATTTAAAAATTCCAATCGCTTTTCTTCATCCCAGGAGGCATAATCGTAGTCTTCATAACCAGAGCTAGCCAAAATCTGATGGATTGCCTTTTCATGGTAGGCGCTGTTTTGCCGAATGTCGAGTTTTGCTAAATGAAAGCCAAAACACTGTACCATGCGCTCGACAGGAAAAAGACACTGTTTGGCAATTTGGACCGCACCTAAGTCAACTAACAATTTTCTTAGTTTCTTTAGTTCGTCCAATAAATCTGCTGCGGTAAGGAAGTATTCATCTGCTTCATAGGCAACATGGTCTGCTGCAGTATGTTCCAGACGAACCAGAAGTAGATTTATAAATTGCCGTAAGGGCTCTGAAGGATTTCTATCTAAGGCTTGTTGCCCTTTTTCTTTTAATTGTTTGGCTGTTGTTTCCATATAGTACAGAAAGTCCTTTGGAACAGCAATCTGGTAGCCGGAAAAACTGAGTTTTGCTGCCAGGCCTACCAATTGATTGTGTATCATTTTTAGTGCTGCTTTACGATGCATCTTCAGGGTAGATGCGGTAAACGCTGCTGTGACAAAGGGATGTCCATCTCTGTCGCCACCTACCCAGCTGCCAAACTGTATCAATGGATATTGCTCTGGCCATTCTAACAATTCGGTAGGAAAATCATAGCTAGTCCAGGCATTTTGTAAACGCTGATCTGTTAAGGACACTGCTTCAGGAAATACATTGACGAAATAATGCATCAAGTTGTTTCTTTCATCTTCCAGCCGAGGTTTTTCCAGATAGATTTCTCCCGTACGCCACCATCGTTCCATCAAAGTGGTAATTTCTTTTTCTAATGCCGTTTTTTCGGAAGTGGTCCAATTGGGGTTTTCTCTTTTAACCAATAAGAGGTAGAGTTCCCTGTGAATGTCCAGCACGGTGAGCCGCTTTGCCTCTGTAGGATGTGCAGTCAAAACAGGAACTACATTTATTTCCCGTAACTTTTCTGCTATCTTATGTTCGTCTAGCCCATCTTTTTTCCATTGACTCAGTGTTTCGCCCCAAGATCCCCGGGTAGCTTCCAACCCAAAACTGGTTTCAGATTTTCTTCTGTATTGTGTAGCTGCATTCTCTTCCGCAAGATTGAGTAATTCAAAGCAAATGCCTATAGCTTGTGTCAGCTTCTCATTGGAAGGAGTACCTGTTTCCGGAAGGTGCTCCCCATTGAATGGCAATTCTGATGCTAGTGCAGTCTCACCAACGGAAATAAGCATTTTTTTAAACAAGGAAACCAGGTAGTGAAAGTCTGCCTTTATTTTTTCACGTCCTTGTTGTTGCAGTTTATCTTGGGTCATTATTTATTTTTTTGATGATTTGTTATTGTTTTCGATGTAGAGGATGCTCCTGGGTATGCGTGATGCGAAGTCAAGGAATATTTTCTTTTTCGTTAGAACATGAAGCTAAAGCCTACCGTTTCGTATTTATTTTTTCTTTTCCGATGCTCAATCCAAAGATGTAGCGGCCGCACAAAAATACGCAAACCGTTCGATTTTGTGCCATGCTTCGTGTTACGCCAATATCAAATTATCAAATCATTTTTTTAAATGGTAAAGAGAAAACACCTGTGTTTTCCATGGGATTTGATTGCGATACCAAAAAGAGAAATGCGAAATTTACCGAATCCTTATGATTTGAGAAGTAATAATTTGGAGAACATTAGAGGTTCTTTTTTTGGCTGTGCTTTAATGGAAAGAATTCTTGTTTGGTTTTTCTCTTGTTATGCGCCATCTATTCACAGGCTCCCATGGTATAGTCTTCAATGCTGTTACAGGCAGCAAGAGATGGATTATCATAGGTAACACCATCGCAACCGCAAACAGGATTAAGTTCGAGGGTGGTAATACAATCCTCCTTTTTTTCCGCCACACAATCCTCTTTATCACAACGGACTAGTAAGGCTACAAGGAATAAAGAAGGTAGGAATACTAATTTATTCATATGAATTAGGTTTCTTGTTTACTAACGATTTACAGAATTTTTTGTTGTGAATGGTATCCAAGCCGACAAAAGTAGTACATCGAAACAGAAATTCATCAGAAATTAATGGATACTCGTTAAATACTTTAAGGCATTTGTTTCTTTGAATCCTCATCCAATATATGCATTGGGATATTTTTTTATTAGGGTTCTCCCTATATAATCCTTTGCAACGCTTTGTGTAAAGTACGCCATAATGTATTCAATATGGTGATGTAGTGTGGATATGAATTTTTCTCTATGCCCACGGATCGTACGAACCAAAATTCCATATATACCCTTCTGGATCCCGACAACTGTAACCTCTACCACCAAAATCCTCGTCTTTTATATCTAAAACTATTTTTGCTCC
>CAZWPZ010000063.1:0-9620 GCA_964636005.1 uncultured Eudoraea sp. | reverse complement strand
CCTTTGCTACTTCTCGCTGTTTCTATTTCCACAATTCCAAGACCCGCTATTTGTTTTAGGGTGGCTATGGGATCCTTCAGCATTTGATCCCGAAAGGTGTACAGCTGGACTCCCATTTTTTCGGATAAAAGGGATGCCCTGACGATAGATGGGGCAAATACACTGGCTACACTTAGAGCGGAGACCTGGTACATAAAGTTTCTTCTTGTAGCCATGTTTTCTCTTAATTGGTTCTTGTTTGCTCTAATTTAATCTAAATTATCCAGATTATGATTTCTCGCGTATTTGTACTTTTGTGAAAAGTCCTATTTATGACTAAAAGAGAAGAAGAATTAAAAGCGTTCGATCGCTTATTGACTATAATGGATGAGTTGAGGGAACAGTGTCCATGGGATAAAAAACAAACTTTTCAAAGCCTTAGACATCTCACCATCGAAGAGACCTACGAGCTAGGAGACGCCATCCTCGAAAATAATCTGGACGACATTAAGAAGGAACTGGGAGATTTACTTTTGCATATAGTTTTTTATGCAAAAATTGGCTCCGAGGAATCCCATTTTAATATTGCCGATGTAGCCAATTCCATTTCAGAAAAGTTAATTAATAGACACCCACATATTTATGGAGATGTTACCGTAAAGGACGAGGAAGAAGTGAAAAAGAATTGGGAAGCTTTAAAGCTAAAAGAAGGGAAAGAAAGTGTCCTAGAGGGAGTGCCGAAGAGTTTACCTTCTTTGGTTAAGGCGAATAGAATTCAGGATAAGGTAGCGGGAGTTGGTTTTGATTGGGAGGAGCCTAATCAGGTGCTGGATAAGGTCAAGGAAGAAATACAAGAGCTACAGGACGAAATAGATAAGGGAGATAAGAGTCGGATAGAATCTGAGTTCGGAGATGTATTATTTTCGCTGGTAAACTATGCCCGATTTTTGGATGTAAATCCTGAAAACGCATTGGAAAGAACCAATAAAAAGTTTATTAAGAGGTTTAGATATTTAGAAAAAAAAGCCAAAAGTAAAAACAAGGAGCTAAGAGATATGACACTAGCCGAAATGGATGTTTATTGGGAACAGGCAAAATTACAATAAGACGGTTTAAACTGTTTTTTTACTTTCTAGGGCACACTTACCTAGTAACTCTTGGCGAAATCCTATCTTTGCCAAGATAAAACCGACCTGACTTGCTACAGAAATATACCAAGGAATTTACCTATAACATTAAGCTGGCCGTCCCCGTAATAATGGGCATGTTAGGGCATACCTTCGTTGCCTTTGCAGACAACATTATGGTTGGCCAATTGGGTACTGCAGAACTGGCGGCAGTTTCGTTGGGAAATAGTTTTGTCTTTATAGCCATGTCTCTTGGGATAGGTTTTTCCACTGCAATTACACCTTTAGTAGCAGAAGCAGACGGTGCAGGTAATAAAGCATCTGCCAAGAATGCCTTAAAACATGGGGTTGTCCTATGTACCTTAATTGGAATAGGTCTCTTTGGCATGATACAGATTTCCAAGCCTTTGCTTCAATATATGGATCAGCCTGCAGAAGTGGTTGAACTTTCTTTGCCCTATTTAGATCTGGTTGCATTTTCACTAGTTCCTCTTGTGATATTTCAGGCTTTTAAACAGTTTTCGGAGGGATTGTCGCAGACGAAATATCCGATGTATGCGACAATTGTGGCCAACGTGGTCAATATTACGCTTAATTATTTACTCATTTTTGGTTCCTTTGGCTTTCCTAAAATGGGCATTGTTGGAGCAGCCATCGGCACCTTACTATCCAGAATAATCATGCTTCTTTTATTGTGGTATCTGCTTAAGAAAAAGAAGAAATTTCACGATTATGTCACCAATTTCAATCTAAGAAAAATTGAAAGACGTGTGATGAAGAAAATCATTTCTCTCGGATTTCCCTCCGCCCTGCAGATGTTTTTCGAAGTGGCAATTTTTACTGCGGCAATTTGGTTGAGTGGCGTACTCGGTAAGAATCCTCAGGCTGCCAACCAGATCGCTCTCAATCTAAGTAGTATGACCTTCATGTTTGGTATGGGATTAGGTGTTGCTGCAATGATACGTGTTGGGAATCAGAAAGGTTTACATAACTACAAGGAGTTAAAAAGGATCGCCGAATCTATTTTTGTACTTACCTTTTTTGTTGAAATAGTATTTGCTACTTTGTTTTTATTAGGACGACATTGGTTTCCAACCATATACTTGGATATGGGAGATCTCACCAATCAAGCAGATAACCTGGAAGTAATAGGTCTGGCCACCCAACTATTGCTTGTGGCAGCATTCTTTCAGATTTCAGACGGACTACAAGTGGTTATATTAGGAGCGCTAAGGGGGCTTCAAGATGTAAAAATCCCAACGGTAATAACCTTCATTGCCTATTGGATAATTGGATTTCCAATCAGTTATTACCTAGGGTTACATACCTCCTTAAAAAGTACTGGTATTTGGATAGGACTCCTGTCTGGGTTGACCGCGTCTGCTATATTGTTGTATATTCGGTTTAATTACCTAACGAATCAGTATATCAGGAAAAAGAGTATTTTAAAGCAAAATGTAATCTAATGGCTATCGAGAGTTTTCCAAAATTTTTATTGGCAGATAACACCGACTTTCCAAATGGAATTTATGTGGTTCATACCGAGTATCCCCGATTTATCATAAATCTCGAAAATGATGAAGTAGAATGGTTAGAAGAATTCTCAAAGGAAGACCAGCAAGAATTATCGGAGGAAGCAGAACATTTAATAGCTGCAGCTACGGAATTCTATGATAGAGAAGTCTCTAGATACGAAGAGTAAGATGCAGGAATTAGCACAGTTCGATGAATCTCTTTTTCTATTTCTAAATGGATTAGGAAATTCTCAGTGGGATAGTTTTTGGTTGGTTTTAACCAACAAATGGACTTCCATTCCATTGTACTTGGTTTTGGCATTTTTTAGCTACAGAAATTTAGGCTATAAAAAGTTTATAGTTTTTTTAATCGCCATTGGTTTGATGATATTAGTAACGGATCAATTGTCCAATTTTTTTAAATATGGCGTGGGGCGTTTAAGACCGTGTTATCATCCAGATATTTCAAATACTATGCGATTGGTAAAAGCAAGTTGCGGTGGAAAATTTGGTTTCTTTTCTGCACATGCTGCGAACTCGGTTGCAGTAGTTTCTTATTTCTTATTGTCACTTAAAACCAATAAATGGTTGGCATCTTTATTGGTGCTTTGGGCTATTCTGGTGAGTTACAGTCGTATATATATCGGAGTGCATTATCCTCTGGACGTGTTGGTGGGGATGAGTGTTGGTTTTACATTTGGATGGTTGTTTTCCAGATTATATTTTAAATTGAATTATAAATTACATCTATGATTTCAAGAGTACAATACGGATTCTTATTTACGTTGGTTAGTCTTGTTTATGTGGTTGGGATGTGTGTGACACTATTCGAAAATGATTCTGCTCAGTTTGCGGTTATGGCGATGCGAATGGTGCAGGAAAACGACTTTTTAAACCTGTTTAAGGGGCCAGAGGAGTATTTAGATAAACCCCATATGCACTATTGGCTGGCAGCTTTTTCCTTCAAAATTTTTGGATTGTATGACTGGGCCTATCGTATCCCTGGAATTCTTGCAACTTTTTTGGCAGCCTATAGTTGCTTTGGGTTGGGAAGGTTGCTTTATTCGGAAGAAGTCGGGAGACTGTCTGCTCTTGTTTTTATGACCGCTCAGACAATTGTTTTAGGGGCTATTGATGTTAGGACGGATGCTGTATTGACAGGATTTTCTGCTCTGGCTATTTGGCAATTCGCTGCATTCCTGGAAACAACAAGGTTAAAACACAGCATCATAGGAGCTGTTGCCATGGGCCTGGCATTTTCTACCAAAGGTCAAATTGCGGTATTGGTTATTGGGTTGCCCCTTTTGTGTCATACTATCTATGCAAATAAATGGAAAGTACTGGCAAGTTGGAAACTACTAATCGCAGTAGTTGTATTTGCTATTACCATTAGTCCCGTCTTATATGCGTATTACCATCAGTTTGATTTGCACCCGGAAAAAATTATACGAGAAAGAAATAACAGAAGTGGAATCTTATTTATTTTATGGGAGCAAAGTTTTGAGCGATTAAGCGGAGAGGGAATCGGAAAGAATAGCAGTGACTACTTTTTCTTTTTTCATACCTTTTTATGGGTTTTTCTTCCATGGACCGTTCTTGGAATCCTTGCTTATTTCACAAGATTACGCCAACTTTTAATTTCGAAATTTAAGAGAAAAGAAGGAGTGGAACTATTGACTATTGGTGGAATTAGTCTCATTTTCTTTATTATTAGTTTCGCTCAGTTTAAGCTTCCACATTACTTGAATATAACCATACCTTTGTTTGCAGTCTTGACTGCTTCTTATGTTTATTCCTTAGTAGAGGTAAGCAGGGATAAGCTTAAGAAATTTGTATTGGGTTTTCAGTACTTTGTATTCTTTCTTGTATTGGTGGTTGGCGTATTATTGGTTGGTTTTGTATTTCCTTTACAGTCTTTAAGCCAATACGGCTTGTTTCTTTTACTTGGGATAACGGGTGTTTACTTCGCATACTCTTATAAAGGCTTTTTAGTACGATTAGTTATTACTACTGTTCTAAGCTCGGTATTATTGAATCTTATTCTCAATGCTCATTTCTACCCTTCATTACTTGAATATCAGGGGGGGTCGGAGATGGCTAAAGTTGTTTCTGAAAAACAAATACCAGTAGATTCTATTTTCAAAATAGGCCAACGCTATTCCTGGGCTTTGGATTTTTACAATAAGGAACCCGTAAAGCTTATTGATATAGAGGAATTAAAGGGAGGTGCACATGCATGGGTATACGCCACAGAGGAAGAACTAAAAATTTTGAAGAACAGAGGTTTTAGCTGGGATGAGAGCTATTCGGTAAACCAATTTAGAATTACCAGATTACAAGTAAAATTTTTGAATCCCGCAAGCAGGTCTGGAGTTCTCAATAAGATGTATCTAATAAAACTGAAGGACTAGGCTACTTGGATAGTGTCAAGGCAGGTTTTTTGAAATGGTATACGATACCCAATAAGGAGGTTAACGCAGTAATAAGGAAAAATAACATGCTAATTCCTATAGACGAACTTTCGTCCAGTCCAAGCCACAGTGCACCGTAATAAAATACGACCTCTCTACTTCCAACACCACCTATGGTTAACGGTAAAACAGAAACTATCGAAGACACCAAAAAAATAAACAAATAGGCAATAGTATTTCCAGAAATACTTAGGGCTTTCAAGATTAGAAGAACAGAAATAATTTGTGCCCCTTGTACCAAGAATGAATAGCAGAGGGATTTCCAAAAAACCCTGTAGACGTAGTTGAAATATCTTTTGTTGAGAAACCAAAACACCAGGAGACTTAAAAACAGCGCAAGAATCACAAGCCATCGAAATTCTTTAACAAACGAATTCTCTAGAAAAAGAGAAAAAATACAGGAAATCTGAAAAATAAGCAGAAGTCCAGAAAGCCTGTCTAATAACAATATAGATACAATACGGCTTGTCTTCAATTGAAATTCTTTTTTTATTACATACCCCTTATAGGCGTCTCCCCCTATGCCTCCTGGAAGGAATAGATTGTAAAACATACCTAAAAGATATAGTTTTAAGTTACTGAGGTAAGACAGAGGAATACCTAGGGCATGAATAAAAAGAAGCAGTCTTTGTGCCGCGATTACCTTAGAGATCACAAAGAGTAACACTGCAATTAGAAGATAGAAAAGATGGGCTTCACGGATTACAGACCATACTTCATTGAAAGCAATTTTGTTAAAGACAAAATAAAGTAATACGATACTAAATACTACTTTAAGAAGTGTAATTCCTTTTTTACGAAGCTTCTCCACCTATGGTGATTTTTTTTATCCTATACGGCCGTTTATTTTGGGATTCATAATAGGTGCGAATGAGTAACTCCATTACGATGCCTATTGTGAACAACTGTATTCCAGCAAGAATAAACATCATTCCAAAAATAAGCAATGGTCTTGTGCCGATATCCTGTCCAAACCCCCACTTAACAATCAGTAAATAGGCATTAATCAAAATACCGAGGGCTACCAAAAGAACTCCGAAGATACCGAATAGATGTATTGGTCTTTGGAAATATTTTCGAATAAACAACAGCAGCATCATATCGGCAACCACTTTAAATACGCGCTCCAAACCATATTTTGATTCTCCTGCATTTCTGGCGTGATGTCTTACCGGAACCTGTTTAATTTGTGCTCCTTCGAGAAATGCCAACAGGGTAATAAACCGATGCATTTCCCCGTATAAGTTTAACTCTTTGGCAATGTCCTTCGTAAATACTTTTAATGCACATCCATTGTCTTTAATATCCAGTTTGGTGACTTTTCTAACCAGGAAATTGGCAATTTTGGAAGGAATTTTTTTAATTAAGGAGTCCTTTCTTTTTTGCCTGATACCAGTTACAACATCAAACTCTCCACTTAAGGCAAACGGTAGCATTTCAGGAATATCTAAGGGGTCATTTTGTAAATCGCCATCCATAGTAATTATATAGTCGCCTTCCGCATAGTCTATTCCTGCAGCTAGTGCTAAGCTTTGCCCGTAATTTTTTTTGAGAGAAATAAGACAGACCTTGGGATTGTTCATGTCTAGAATCCTGCGTCTGGTCTGATCCGTCGAAAAATCGTCAACATATATAATTTGGTAGTTATAACCTTTAAGGCTTTCTTCAATTTTATTAGTAAGTAACACCACATTTTCCTCTTCGTTATAGAGTGGAATTACGATTGAAAGCTTCGCATCAGTAATCGGAGTCATCTGGTAATTTAAAGGTTAGGGCAAATTTATGTTTTTTATTTAAGTTCTTTCTGGTAGTATTCCAATAGTTCTTCAGCAGCTCTAAAGGGAGATATCTTATTCTGCGTTACTTTGGTGGTATAGTCTTCTAGTTTATCTCTTAAGAAAGAAGTACGGTAGAAGTGCTGTTGCAATAATTCATCAACGGTTTGTCTAAACCAATACTGGCTTTGATTCTTTCTATTTACGTCATAATATCCATTGTCTTTTACTAGATCGAAATAGCTGTTTATCATTTTCCAGACCTTTTCTATTCCGGTTTGTTTCAGAGCAGAGCAGGTGCTAACCTGTGGAATCCAGGAGTTTTCTTTCGGTGGATACAATTGCAGGGCTCGTTCAAACTCAACCTTAGCTATTTTTGCTTGTCGGATATTATCACCTTCCGCTTTGTTTATAACAATGGCATCGGCCATTTCCATTATTCCCCGTTTTATTCCTTGTAATGCATCACCTGCACCAGCTAACTTAAGCAGAAGAAAAAAGTCGACCATGCTATGAACTGCAGTTTCACTCTGGCCAACGCCGACAGTTTCTACCAAAATACAATCAAAACCTGCAGCCTCGCATAGGATAATACTTTCTCGTGTTTTTCTTGCTACACCGCCAAGAGATTCTCCAGCAGGGGAGGGTCTTATAAATACATCACTCTCCATTGTTAAATCCTGCATTCTTGTCTTGTCACCCAGAATGCTCCCTTTGGTAATACTACTGGTAGGATCAACAGCCAGAACAGCTATTTTTTTTCCTGCCGTCAGAAGTGTTTTACCAAGGGTCTCTATAAACGTGCTTTTACCCACTCCTGGGACACCAGTTATTCCTATTCTAACGCTTTTCCCACTGTGAGCCAAACATTTTTCAATAAGTACGTAAGCTTTTTTTTTATCCGAATCCGTTGTACTTTCTACTAAAGTAATCGCTCTTGCCAAGGCTGTTTTGTTGCCCGACAGGACATCAGAGACCAATTTGGTAACCGACAGCTTCCTTTTTCGTTGCTCCCGAACTTTGGTAACTCCTTTACTTCCTGTATTTTTTTTGTTAGTCAAGTCTATTTCGTGATAGGGATTCGAATTTTTGTTTTGTCCCAATCCATACATAAGTAAAGGGCTCCTGTTTCCTCAAAGGAAATGGTAAAACTCTCTACTTCTTCGATAAGATTTATAACTGGGCGTTCAATTTTTAAGACATCACTTTCTGGGTTTCTCGACGTCTTTTTTCCACCACTTAAGAGCGTAACGCCCCAATCTGGGACTTCTTCATTAAAAATAATATCCCATTTTTCCCTTCCTGGGATAGTCCATACGGAATAGGTGCCCGCTGGTAAATCTTGTCCCATTATGGAAACAGTGGAACCGTTGACTAATACCGTTGGTTCATTTGCTCCGGTACGCCATACCTGATCAAAGGGTACCAGTTCACCAAAAATTACTCTTCCTTTTTTATAAGGACTGCTATAGGACACTTGGAGGTCCATACCGTTTTTGGTATAAACAGCGGTTTTTTGGGGACTGTTCTTTTTTGTTTCCTCTCTTAAATACGGCATGGCAATAAAATAGAACAAGAGAGCGATAACTGCTATAATTGCAAAAAACCATTTTAAAAACTTCATTGGTCTAAGGATTGTTTAGTCAAACTAAGGTACTAAATCGAATATAAATCGAGAATCATTCCTATAGGTATCATTTGGATGTAATACCGCTGATGGAAAGTTTTTATGGTTTGGAGCATCAGGGAAGTTCTGCGTTTCAAAACAAATTGCAGCAAAATCAGACGGGGTATATATCACTACCGCGGGTTGATTCGATTGCACTTGCATTCGGATACCGGACTGTGATGAATAAATGCTTGCAATAGTTTGTTCCTTTGCGCTGCATATAAATGGAGTGTCTAGTCCTTTATGTTTTACGGATCTTACTTTTCGAAAATCAAAGGCGGTATCATAAACTTCTTTTATTTTTCCTGTGGGGACGACGCGTTCGTCGGTTTCTATATATTGATTAGAGTTTAATTGTAAATAATGATGGTCCAAACTTCCTGTTTGGTCCAGAATAAAATACGAATGGTTGGTAAGGTTAAGGACAGTAGTAGCATCCGTCGTGGCTTCATGTAAAATTTCTAAAGCATTATCGCGCAGTCTGTAGGTCACCCGAACTTGCAAATTGCCGGGATATCCTTCTTCCATATGCGGGCTGAGGTATTCGAAAGTTACGGACGGATTTTCCCCATTTTCTATATTCAATATTTTCCAAATCTTTTTTCCGAACCCTTCTTTCCCTCCATGAAGATGAATTCCGGCTACATTGTGCAGCTCGTAAAACTTCCCATTTAAGGTAAATCCTTTATTTGAAATTCTCCCCGCATATCGCCCAACACAGGCACCCAAAAACATATTGTCGTTAATATAGGCATCCTCATGATCTAGACCGACTACTACATTTTGTTTGATGCCATTCTTATTACTAACCAAAATTTCCTTGATGATGGCTCCATAGGTCAGGGCTGTGAGCTCTATATAGTTGTTTTTAATTGTAACTTGTTCCAAAGGTTTAATTTTATTTCTCTAAAATACTTGTTTTTTGCAACATGTATTTTTTTCTCTCGTCCTTAGAATAACAACAACTAAAATTAACAATTGAAGACTAACTATTTTTTACATGCAGAGCTTGTAGAAAAGTGCAAAGCCAACGACAGGTCCGCTCAACTAAAACTATATAAAACCTATTGTGAAGGGATGTTTGC
>CAZWPZ010000062.1:0-17226 GCA_964636005.1 uncultured Eudoraea sp. | reverse complement strand
ATGAATACGATATAGGAGAATACATTCCCGTAGAACTTTTTGAGAACTTCTACTCGTTCTTTTGCTCTTAAATATTTAGATTCTCTATTATAATCTTCCATGTTCGTATATAATGGTTCGTACTTTTTGCTTTATTTTAAAATTAGAACTGATTATCTCTCATCAACTCATCTATTTTCCTTCTTTCCCACTGTTTTCCCCAAAGTGGATTAATCCCTTTGGCGGACAAACCTTTTAATAGTAAACCAAATCCCCATCCTAGACTAGGAAAAATAGCCCATGGAAAAGATATAGTCTGGTAGTTGATGTACCACAGCATCGGGATGATGATGCAATATAAAATACCACTTATATAAAAGGCCTTAATGGCTTCTACCCTTTCTTTAGCTAGGTTATACCGGTCTTCCAAAATACTTTTTTTCATCGTCTCTGATTTAATTAGTAACACTTCAAAATTCTTTAATCACAGAAAAATTTCGAAATAATAAAAACCGAATTGTCGATTTGAAGGGACCAACTGTTTTTAAAAATCATCTCTTTCCATTAGCTCCCTTATCTTTCTCTCTTGCCATCTTTTTCCCCATAGAGGGTTGTATCCATAAGCCTCCATACCGTGTACAACCAATCCTACACCCCATCCTATGGCTGGGAAAATGGCCCACGGAAAACTGGATGATTTTATGTTTAGCCAGACCAAAAAAGGTATTACTAAACAGTAGGAGGTTAAATTCCCATAAAACCCTTTAATGGCATCTACCCTTTCTTTTGCTTTCTTATACCTCTTGTCCTTTATGTAACTTCTTTGTGTTTCTTGCGTACTCAATTGCTTTGTAAGCATAGGCAAGGCTACTTCAAAATGGCTGTTGCTTTTTTCGATTTGCACCTCTCTATTAGAAAGTATACTATACCGCTGTTGTATATTTTTGAGTCCTACCCCACTACTTTTTTTCACCACCTGCTTCTCTTGTAAGTTATTCCGAACAATTAGTCTATCCGATGCTTCAAAAACCTCAATTCGCAAAGGTTTGTTGCTCGCAACAATATTGTGCTTCACAGCATTTTCTAGTAAAAGTTGTAAGGACAAAGGCACAATCTTTGCTTCGGGATTAGTAATGTTATCGGGAATAACAAAGACAATACTATCTTCAAATCGCATCTTAAGCAGGCGAACGTAGGTTTTAGCAAATTGCAACTCCTCATCTACCGTTACCAAATCTTTATTTTTCTGTTCGAGGACGTACCTATAGACTTTTGACAAGGAGGTAGTAAACTTTTGGGCCTGAGTGGGATCTTCTTCAATAAGGCTAGTCAATACATTAAGACTATTGAATAAAAAATGAGGGTCTAGTTGGTTCTTAAGCGCATCAAACTTGGCAGACGCAGTACCGGCAATAATTTTTTGCTCCTTTACCTTTCTATCTTGTAGCGATCTATAAAAATAAATAGCATGAAAAAACACGGTAACCACAACCGTAATCATCAAGGCAAAGAGGTAGTATACGGATCTTTCATTTGCAACAAAACTCTCCCAGCTATGTCCCTCCAACCCCATCTTTAAGAGCATTCGAATCCAAAATATACCTACCATGGTTAGCAAAATGGAGCCAAAGGCTCCTACCCACAAGCGATACTTTGCATATTTTTTCCAAATTACCCTTTTATTGAGGTATTCGAAATACGTCCGATTTAACAAGGTGAGTACAACTGAAAAAGTGACGTTATAAAGAATGTTCTTCCAAAAGCCTTCACCAAATTGAATCGCTCCATTGGAGAAGTATTCAATAGACATGAAAATGAGGGACAAGCCCAGTCCAATCAGCAAACCAAGCCATATAGTTTTTATTAAATACTTCATTTTCTATTATCTTAATTCATCAGCCACAGCCACAAGACCTTTTTAAACCTTTTAAGGTGGAATCCCTTTGCTGTTAAAAGAAATACTACTAACTAAAAGTAAATCTTTCAAAACGTTTTAAAGTTAGTAAAAAGATCCAAGCTCTTCGGCTGTTAACAAGTCCCAATATCTCGATTTAAGTCCGGATCCATCAGGGTAAAACTCGCATTGACAGTACCAACTTCCTAAGCCAGACTTTCTTTCCTGCAAATATTCTAAGGCATTACCAATAGAAGAAATAATACCTACTGAGTTGTTTTAAAAGTGCGACAAATTGTATTTTGGACCCTACAATAGGGATGCAATCCAAACATTTTATACTGTGCGAATTATAAATCTACTCGTTACCCTAGCGTTTTGTCCCTTGGCATGGGCACAGCATCCGAGCGCCATTAAAAATGGCAAGTTCTTTTCAATAGATTCCATTCAGTACCTATATGGTGGGGAAAACAAAGACCAACATTTTGTTATAAACAACCTAGAACTCCATCCTGATCAGTTTCACTATGGACTGGGTAGAGAAGCCTTCCCAGCACTTATTTCACCAAAATTTGAGTCCTTGGCCGATGCAAATAAGCATTGGAAAAACACGGATCGCTTTTTAGTAGTTTATGTTGGGAACGAAACGAAAGCATACGCTATAAAAGATTTAATCAGACATGAGGTAGTTAACGATGTTATTTCAGGAAAACCTATTTTTGCAGCCTATTGCATACTTGCAGATTTAGGGGCGATTTACACCAGAACTTATGGAGATAAAACCCTTACTTTTGCAGTAAGTGGTTACACCTATTACGACCAAAAAATTTGGAATGGTTTAGACGCCTTTGTTTTATGGGATAGGGAAACGGAGAGCCTATGGTGGCCCTTATTGGAAAAGGCGGTATCTGGTAAGCTTAAAAGCGTCCCTCTTTGTGTCCTAGAAAAAACACAATGGGAAGAAATTACCTGGGAAGACTTAAAGAAAAGATTTTCCAGTGCACAAATCTTGATTTCAAACCAAAGTTTTAATCCTCCAAAAAAATGGGAAAAGTATGAAGATGTAGAATCCTTTTTTGACTACTAGAACCTACAACAAGCAACACTAACACAACACTTTAAAATAAATCACTCTTATAAAATGTATATCCCTTCTAAATATAAAAATACCAATACCAAAGAGGTTAAAGAATTTATTCAAAGTAATTCCTTTGGTATACTTACGAGTACTGTGGATGGCCGTCTATGGGCAACCCATATTCCACTAGAACTAGAAACGAGAGAGAATGGGTCGGACGTTTTGATTGGTCATATTGCCAAGGCAAATAACCAATGGAAGGACTTTGATAAGCTAGATGAGGTACTGTGCATCTTTAATGGACCACACAGCTATATCTCTTCATCCTGGTATAAAAAAGAAGAGGTTCCTACCTGGAATTATATAGCTGTACATGTTTATGGGTCAATAAAAATCCTAAGTGATGAGGCAGTTTTTGATGCAATGAATCGCCTGGTGGATAAATATGAACAACATTCCAAACAACCTCTTTCCTTAAAGGACCTGTCTCCGAAAACCCTGAGACAAGTAAAAGGCGTTGTGGGTTTTGAGATAGAAATTAAAGAAATTAAGGCCGCTTATAAACTATCCCAAGGCCGAGAGGAAGATCATTCTACAATAGTTGAGGAACTCAGGCAACTAAACAATCCTGGCAGCGAGAGTATTGCGGAAGAAATATCAAAAAGATCGTTCTAATACCTCATAGAATCTATATAGTTTGGAAAGAGATGTCCGATTAAATCAACTGTAATCGCTCCATTAATAAATCTTTGTATGTTTTACTGATTGGAATTACTTTTCTATCGATCTCCAAATGCGAGTCCGCCACTGCATCTAATTTAGACATGTTGACCATATAGGACCTATGGACCCGAATAAAGGTATTCTTGTGGAGCTTCGACTCCAGAGATTTAAGAGTATTGACCACTAACACTTTACCCTGGTTCGTAACAATATTACAATAGTTGCGCTCTGCCTCGATATACAGTATCCTGTCTAACATGATTTTTTCCATTCGCCCTTTATGACGAACAAAAATCCGATCATCTAACACCTCCAAATTAGTCACCTTCTTCTCCGTCCTATTACTTTCTCGTTCCTTGATTTGTTCTTCTACTAGAGCAATGGTTCGTTGTAGATTCAGTTTATTAAAAGGTTTGGAAATAAACGCATAGGGATGGGTAGCTTTAGCCCGACTAAAAGTTGCATCATCGTTGTTGGCCGTCAAGTATATGATAGGAACTTCTTTTTGTTCATGAATGGCAAGAGCAGTTTCAATTCCATCAATTTCCCCTTTTAGATTGATGTCCATCAAGACAATATCTGGTTTGTTTTGTTTTACATGAGCAATTGCATCTTCTCCCTTACTGACAATCCCTCCTATATCATACCCTAATTTGGTGAGTTGTAATGAAAGATTTGCGGCAATAAGCATGTCGTCTTCTACAATTAATATTTGGCACATAGATCGTATATTTAAGCAGCTTTATGATGTTGAAACTCAAAGGATACTGCAGTTCCTTTGTTTATATTTAATGACATTTTTCCTTCTAACTGGAGGGTTAATAGTTCGATTAATTGAGATCCAAAGCCAGTACCCTTTATTCGCTCTGCAATAGGTTTTCCAATTCCGTTATCCGCCACCTCCAATTGAAGACAACCTAAGGTCTCTCTAAGTTTTATTGTAATTTTACCTTTTTTATGCTGCGGAAAGGCATATTTAATAGCATTTGTAACGAGCTCATTGACTATAAGCCCTATTGGTATGGCACTATCAATGTCTAATTCCAATGGATCCATATCACATTGTATGTCTATCTCATTTTTGGTGTCATAAATATCTCCCAGATAATCCGCGAGATTTATAAAATAAGTCTTCATTTCTATGGAAGAGAGACTCTTGCCCTGATAGAGTTTTTGATGAATCATACTCATACTATGCACCCTGTGTTGGCTTTTTTCCATGGCGTCTAAAAGTACTTTATCTTCAAGGTGCTCTGCTTGTAAGGAAAGTAAGCTGGAAACAGTTTCCAGATTATTTTTTACCCGATGATGAATTTCCTTTAACAGGAATTCTTTCTCATTGTTTTGTTTTTTTAATAGTATATTTTTCTTGTTATTTATCCTGTAGGTATTATAAAGCAAAAGTAGAACCAAAAGCAACAATCCTGCTATTAAGACTAATAAACGCTGAATCGATTTTTCCTTTTTTAATTGATCTTCTTGCACCATAATGGTACTGTCTTTTTGAGCCACATCGTATTCAGTTAATAGTTGGGATACATGTTTATTAGATTCTGCGGTAAAAATCTCTTTCTGTAAATTATCGAATTTGGAATGGGCTAGGTATGCCTCCTTATAGTTGTGATTCCCTGCATAAGCCTTGCTCAATGCCTCATAGGCCTCACTCAAAAAAAAGTCATCCCCAAAATCCTCCGTGGCAATTTCAATACTCTTCTCGAGACTCTCGATGGCAGATATATATTTTCCCTGAAGGTTTTGTAAGGTACCCATCGCCACCCAGGACCGCATCATCATAAAATTATTATCCAACAAGGTTGCGTATTTAATAGCATTATCCGCTGCTTGCTCTGCAGCATCAAACTGATTTAAGAAAGACTCCAAAAACACCATGGAAATGTAAACATCGCTGAGATTATTATAGAAACCATAACGCTCACCAATAGCTATACTCCTGCTATAATAGTTTAGAGCCTCTTCATAATTATGCAGTGCTAAATAAGAATTACCTACAACATATAAGGTGAAGTCATAATCGAGGTCTTGTAAACCCCGTTCTTCAAAAAGAGATAGTGATTCAAGACCATATTCTAAGGCTTCCGTATATCGTTTTTGCTTCCAAAAGAGATTACTTAAATCGCTTAGCGCAACCGCCATAGCCCTGGTATCATGGAGTTCCTTGGATAAATGCAAGGTTTCCATAGCGATATCTGCCGCCCTACTCAGACTTCCCTGCCTTTCATATACATAACCCAATTGCGTATATGCTTTAGGAAGATCCTCCTTTTTTAGCTTTCGCAAAGCGCTTTCCAAACTAACCTTCGCACTGTCTAAGTGCTCCATCCGCAAGAGAACTGCACCCTCTGTGATCTGAAATCTTCCTTCCCAAATACTATCGTTATTCGATCGTGTATCGGATAGACCTTCTTTTGTGTACTCCAAGGATTTTAACAAGTTTCTTGTGTGCCAATAGTATGCTAAGTCGTTCAATACCGCATACCGCAAGGAGTCGTTTATAATTCTGGGATAAGCCTTTTCCAGGGAATCCAAGTACGACTTTCCAAAATTGTCTGTATCTACAAATACTTGGTTATATGTAGTATCCTTACTAAAACTAATAAGTTGACCGTATCCAGAGGAAATGAAGGAACCGGTAGCAATTACAATAAAGATATGTATAAATCGGCTTTTCACGACTTTCACGATTTTACCGATTTGGAGCTGGTTATTGGTTAAATATACAAATTTTAAAGGCATCAAAACTTCGCTAAATCAAAATACCCCTTCGGACATGAAATTTTAGTCTTCGTCCTAAGGGACTTTTAAAAATGCTTCTTTTAAACGTACTTGAATAGACTTTCCCCTATGTTCAATTTATTTATGTTCAGATGCTCAAGGCTCTTCTATATGTCTTTATATGTGCTGTTTTTCTTCCTTCCTGTGAGAGAAGCAAGCATCGGTCCGAAGTACAACAGCAACTTTTGAAAAATCACTTGGTCCGATATATTGATACCTGTTGGAACCAACAAAATCTAAATAAACTTAATCCAATTATTTCGGATGACTTTGAGCGCCATCTTAACGGTATTTCTGTGGCTTCTTCTACTAACGAACTCAAAGCCCATATGGAAGTATTCTTTAAGGGATTTCCAGATTTAGAAATAATAACAAATGAAATCAATATGAACGATGAAGTTGTACTTCTGCATTGGATAAGTATTGGTAGCAACACTGGTATATATGGAGAGATGCCTCCAACAGGAAAAAAAGTAAAAGTAAGTGGCCTCTCCCATATTTACTTTAATAAAGAAGGCCAGATTTATCGAGAGGATGTTTACTTTAATGAACTAGAACTGCTCCAACAATTGGGCTATACTTTGAATTCTCCGGTTTTAAAATGAATACTAACACTAAATATAAATAACATGAAAAACATTAAATCTCTTCTTTTTACAGGTCTTGCATTTTTACTGACCCATGGATTAATTCATTCTCAGGACGACAACGCACCGCAGGCGTATTGGGTTCATGAAGATGTAGTTAAACCTGCAAAAGTCCAGGATTATGAAAAGATATGTAAAGAGTTACTCAGCAATATGAAGCAACATAAGATTTCTACTTTTAGCAGCATCGTCACAAACACGGATGACAATAGATTTTTATGGGTCAGTCCTTTAGAGAACATGGCAGATCTAGATAAACCCGTCTTCGCTGATCTTTCTGAGAAAATGGGAAAAGAGGCAATGAGCAATCTTTTCAATAGGATGGATGAATGCTACGATACCGAACAAGATTACGTACTATACCTGAGTAAAAAGCTCACCTACATGCCCGAGGGAATCTCGCAAACAACAGAAGGGGAAGACTACCGAAAATTTCACTATTTCCATATCACGCCAGGCAATAGAAAAATAGTAAGTCAGAAAATGGAAGCTATTAAAGCCATGTTTAGTTCTAAAGGGTCAAAACTTAGCTATCGGGTATATAAAAGCGGTTTTGGAGTACGAGGAGAATATTATATGGTTGCTGTATCGGCAAAGGACGCAGCGGATTATGCAGCAAAAATTAAAAGTAACAATGAACTCTTAGGTGAAGAATGGATTAAACTCTATGGGGAACTACAGAGTAGTCTACTGAAATATGAAAATATAACTGGCCGCATGAGACCAGACATGGCTTATAGTATGGACTAGTCCAAATACAATCACTAATCACAAAACAATATAACATGAAAACATTAATCATTCTCTGCCTTTGCACTACCTTATTCATAAGTTGTGAACAGGCGCCAACTAGATACACCACAGATTCTCCGGAAATTGATGTGCTAAAAACACTTATTAAAGACTATAACCAAGGGGATTGGGAAGGTTGGGCCTCCCACTATGCAGACACTGTAAAAATCTATCATAATTCCTTAAAACCATCGAGCGTCTCAGAGATAAGGGAGGGGCTACAAGCGCTATTGGCCAACAACTCGGAGTACGGCTTTAGCGATAAAGATATATTTTACGAAATGGTTATAGACGATGATCAGGAAAAATGGGTAAACTTTTGGGGAACATGGGAAGGAATACTGGCAGCTAATGGTCAGAAACTTGTTATCCCTGTTCATTTGACAGCGCAACTAGTAGATGGAAAAATTGTGGAAGAACACACCTATTACAATCTTTCTGAGTTCACAACAATTATGGCCGAATTAGCTGCAAAAGAAGCAATGGAAGCCATGGAGGAGCAAGATGAGTAAACACAACCATACGAGAAGAAAACATCGAAACATTACAACTTTAAACTATAGAACAATGAAAAAATGCATTTTATTACTACTAGCACTTCCCATAATTGCGATTTCACAAGAATCCCAGGAATATTTGGTCCTTGAGAACGCCATGCTTACACCGCATCCGGAAAAGATCATGGAATTTGAAAAAGGGATGGCGGCACATAACAAAAAATTCCATACTAGTGACGGTTTCGGCTCAAGGATTTACTGGATATCTAGCGGCAAAAATGCTGGTAAATACATGTGGGTAATGGGTCCACTTCCATGGAGTGCGATGGACAATAGACCAGCTCAGGAAGGGCATGATGAGGACTGGAACAAAAATGTTATGGCCCATGCCTTAGCGGAGGGCGATGTAACTTACTGGAGATTTCATCCCCAATTTTCGAACTTCCCAAAGGATTTCGATCTCAATTATCTATCTGTATTTATGGTAGATTTTAAAAGATTCAAGTATCCTGAAATGATAAACATTCTGGAACAAGTGTCAGAAGTAAGTAAAAAGATGAGTCCAGAGGACGCTTACGGTGTTTACACCAATGAGATGCCAGATTCTGAGGATACCAGAGATCTGGCCTTTGTGAACTTTTTCGACAGCTTTGGTTGGATGGGCAGAGATGATACATTCTCCAAAGAGTTCGAAAAAGCGAATGGAGAAGGCTCGTTTACAGAGTTTTTAAAGGAAGTAGAAGCTGCTACGAATGGTGAAAGCACGGAACTTTGGATATACAGAGAGGACTTAAGTGGTTTAGGACCAAAGGTGCAAAGTCTGAGCCGGCAGTAGTTTTAACTTTTAAATCGAAGGAAAACAAATATTTATTAGTTGATAGTTAGGGATTTTGTGGGCTTAAATTAAAAAAACACATTTTAAAATTAAATTCCTGAAAAGGACATTTTATACCTATACTACTGCGCTTTTCCTTGCGTCGCTGATGTTTATTCAATGCGTATCTCTAATCCAAAATGAAAGGTTGAACCTCACTCTACTAACCAACCAATCTTGGCAAACCCAGTATTCACTGGGTTTGCCTGTTATTAAACCGTCTAGTCAAACTTACCTATAGGCGTATCCTAAGTATATATCTGAAAAGCCTATTTCAAATTAGTCTGTTCAAACAATCTTTAGTAAATTTCCTTTCCATTAAAACCACAGTATGAAAAGAATTACTTTGCTTGTATTCTGTCTTGTCTTTATTTCTGTTAGTTTAAAGTCACAACAAAAATCAAACTTAGAGCTCACAGATATTTTCAATATGGAGTTTGTATCGGATCCTCAGATATCACCAGATGGATCAAAGATTGTCTATGTGCGGAATTTTAAGGATATCATGACCGATAAAAACTTGTCTAATCTTTGGATCATTAATTCTGATGGGAGTCAAAACAGACCTTTAACCTCCGGCAATCAAAATGATACTTCGCCTGTTTGGTCGCACAATGGTAAGATGCTTGTTTTTAAATCTAATATGCAGGATAAAAAGAACAAGCTCTACTTAATGTGGATGGACACCAAAGATATCGTAGCCCTCACAAACACTCCTTCTGCCCCCAATAGTATCAGTTGGTCTTATGACGATAAATATATTGCCTTTCGAATGTTTGTTCCCAAAAGTTCGGAAAACATTGTAAAAATGCCAAAAAAACCTGAAGGTGCTGTATGGAATACACCTCCTATTTACATAGATAAAATGAAATACCGGGGAGATGGTCAGGGATATCTAAAGAGTGGGAATACGCAACTTTTTATACTTTCCACAAGTGGTGGTAGTCCCAGACAGCTCACAGCTTCAGCACATGACCACGGAAGACCCATATGGTCTAAGGATAACAGGAAATTATATTTTTCTGCTAACCTCCACGACGACCACGAACTTGAACCATCGAATAGTGAGATTTATGAGTTGAACATAGCTTCTGGGAACATAAAAGCGCTTACATCACGGATGGGTCCTGATAGTGGCCCAGCCTTATCTCCAGATGGTAAAACCATTGCCTTTACAGGTTTTGACGACACCTATCAGGGGTACCAAATTACAGAGCTATATACCATGTCTCTGGATAAACAAGAGCCTAAATTGCTTTCAGAATCCTTCGACCGCGACATTAGTAATATACAATGGGCTGCGGATGGAAAAGGCTTGTATTTCCAATATAATGATGAAGGGGATACGAAAATTGGGCATATAAGCAACAGTGGATCTATTGCCACAATAGTTGAAAATTTAGGAGGTTTATCTCTGGGAAGACCCTATAATTCGGGAACCTTTACAGTTTCCAAAAACAACACATTTGCCTATACCCTGGGCGGAACTCAACATCCGGCAGATTTAGCAGTCCATTATAAAAAACAGAGTAAGCGATTGACCACCTTAAACGATGATTTGTTTTCCTATCGAAATATAGGCGAAGTGGAAGAACTTTGGTGGGAGTCTTCCTTTGACCAAAGACCAATTCAAGGTTGGTTAATCAAACCTCCGAATTTTAATCCTGAAAAAAAATACCCTTTAATTCTTGAGATCCACGGCGGACCATTTCTAAGCTATGGTTCTGTTTTTAGTGCAGAATTGCAGATAATGGCTGCCAAAGGCTACTTAGTTCTATATACCAATCCTAGAGGGAGTACCAGCTACGGTGAAGAATTTGGCAACTTGATTCATCATGACTATCCCAATAATGACTACGATGATCTGATGTCTGGAATAGACGCAGTAATAGAAAAAGGAATTGTTGATGAAGATAATATGTTTGTAACTGGTGGTAGTGGAGGTGGTGTTTTAACTGCTTGGATAGTGGGCAAAACGGACAGATTTGCTGCAGCTGTTGTGGCAAAGCCTGTAATTAACTGGTATAGCTTTGTACTCTATGCGGATAATCCAGGATTTTTCTACAAATACTGGTTCCCAAATAAACCGTGGGAAGATCCTACCAATTATTTAAAAAGGTCTCCATTAAGCTATGTAGGGAATATTACAACACCTACCATGCTGTTAACGGGAGAAGAAGATTATCGAACACCTATAGCAGAATCAGAGCAATTCTATGCCGCCTTAAAAATAGAAAAAGTAGAAACTGCAATGGTAAGAATCCCAGGAGCATCTCATGGAATTGCAAATAGACCAAGCAACTTAATTGCCAAACTGGCTAGTATTTTGGCTTGGTTTGAGAAATATAAAACAAGCGAGTAGTGCAATAAAGCTACAGAATTAACACATAATCTGTTTAAACTATGATTCAGAATAAATACTGGCAGGCATTTTTTGCTATAGGTCCAATTCTTTTCGTTTTTATTATGATCCTTGGGTATTTTGGGGTCATACTCAGTATAGTTGGGGGTGTTTCAGAACTTTCTGAAGGAGTAGAACCAGAACCTGCTATGGTCCTTCAATGGGCACTTCCATTCTTTCTGATTTTGGCTTTGGTAATACTCTTATCTATAGCAAGTTTTATTTTTTATATCGTACATGCCGTTCAAAATCCAAACCTAAAACAAGGAAATATGCTTTTGGTTTGGATAATTCTTTTTATTGTATTTAACGGTCTTGGGCAGTTCATTTATTGGCTTGTTGAAATTGTTAGCAAGAGAGAACGATTATAATTTTACCTTAGTAGAAACGAACTCAAAAACAACTAAGCATGTCCTCCTCCATTTCCATTAGTTCTGTAAAACCTAAGTTATCCTTTTGGCAAATCTGGAATATGAGCTTTGGCTTCCTAGGAATTCAATTTGGTTTTGCTTTGCAAAATGCAAATGTCAGCCGAATTTTTGAAACCTTAGGTGCATCCAAAGATGAATTACCCATTTTATGGTTAGCAGCACCAGTTACAGGCTTACTGGTACAACCAATAATTGGTTATTACAGCGATAGAACCTGGCATAAAAAATGGGGAAGACGCCGGCCTTTTTTTGCATTAGGTGCTTTATTGGCAACTATTGCCCTCTTTGCCATGCCTAATTCAACGACACTATGGATGTCTGTAATAATGTTGTGGTTGATGGATGCTTCAATTAATATCAGCATGGAACCCTTTAGAGCTTTTGTAGGCGATATGCTTCCCAATGAACAACGCACCAGTGGCTTTGCCATGCAGAGTTTTTTTATAGGAGTGGGGGCCATAATAGCTTCTGCATTGCCCTATGTAATGACAAATTGGTTTGATGTAAGCAATGTTTCTGTAGATGGCAGCATTCCGGATTCCGTAAAGTTATCTTTTTATATTGGTGGCTTAGCCTATTTTTTAGCGGTCATGTGGACGGTCATTAAAACAAAAGAATACCCTCCGGATGATATTGAAGCCCTTAAGCAAGAAAATGCCTCTAAAGGAGTTTTTACTGGACTTAAGGAATCCTTTGTAGGGATCTTCACAATGCCTAAAACAATGGTGCAACTGGCATTTGTGCAATTTTTCTCTTGGTTCGCCCTCTTTGCTTTGTGGATCTATACAACCTCAGCCGTCACGAGCCATATTTACGGTACTTCTGATACAACTTCATCACTGTATAATGAAGGAGCAGATTGGGTAGGTATATGCTTTGCTGTTTACAATGGTGTGGCCGCTCTTACGGCATTTCTCTTACCCGTTATAGCTAAAGCTACGAGCAGGAAAATAACACATTTGGCAGCCCTTGTAATTGGAGGATTTGGTCTGATGTCTATTTACTTCATTTCTGATCCTATGTTACTGTTAATTTCCATGATTGCTGTTGGTATAGCATGGGCCAGTATACTATCCATGCCATACGCCATGCTATCGTCTATTCTACCTCCTAACAAAATGGGATACTATATGGGCGTCTTTAATTTTTTTATTGTAATCCCTCAGATCGTAGCTGCTAGTATATTAGGTTTTTTACTAAAGAGTTTCTTTGGTAATATCGCTATATACGCTCTAATTATTGGAGGTGTTGCCATGATTATTGCAGGTTTACTCTGCATATTCGTGGAAGACAATGAAAAACCTAAGGATGCTGTTAATCCTTAAGATTTGCTTTGCCTAATACAATAGGCATGTAATGTACCTAAAAAACGAACTTCGCAAAACATTTGTCCAGACATTATAGCTAACTAAATGGGTGATACCCATTAATGTAACACCAATATTGGAAAAACTTGCAATGCGTTTATTCCTTGATTGTACGACTCCCTTCTTCAAAAGACTTACAAGCCAACAGTTCGGCATATAAATCCGACAATTCAGTTGATTGTATTTGAAAATGGCTGCTTATAATTTCACTTTTGAATCATCATTAATTCAAAATCGTAAAACAATGAAAACAATCGCATTACTTCTCGCCATGTTACTTTGCTCTTTAATCGCTTCTGCACAAGATGCAGAGGGCATTACCATCCAGGTAACTATAGAAAACATTCAAAACAATAAGGGCAATGTATTAGCTGCTCTCCATTCAGAACAAACCTTTATGAAGGGGCGAGGAGTTCAAAACATTAGAATAAAAGCAACAGAGGGAACTACAACCTTAACGTTTTCTAATGTACCCTCTGGAGTTTACGCTATTTCTACCCTACATGATGAGAATGACAATTATCGAATGGATTTTGAAAGCAACGGTATGCCTAAAGAAAATTATGCAATGAGCGGTAATAATACCTTTTCCGGACCACCTTCTTTCGAAGAGGTTCAATTCGAAGTAACTCAGGAAGACCTCGATATCCATCTTCGGTTTTAGACCTAGTAATAGAGGCATATTAGAAAAGACATACACAGTTGTGTCTTGGAAGTCCTAAATCAGAGAATAAATAATTCGAATATCTTTTGCTTCTTATATAAATTTTCGTGATAGAATTTATATTTTTATAAGTATAAATTCCGACTTATGACCATTACACAATTACAGTATGTCCTGGCCGTTGCTGAGTATAAAAATTTCACCTTAGCTGCAGAAAAGAGTTTTGTTACCCAACCGACACTGAGTATGCAGGTTCAGAAGTTAGAGGACGAATTGGACGTAAAGATATTTGACCGAAGCAAAAAGCCGATTCGGATAACTAGTGCCGGATTAAAGATAGTTGCCCAAGCTAAAAATATTGTCAATGAGGCTGATCGGATTAAGGACATTGTAGATCAGGAAAAAGGATTTATAGGGGGTGAATACTATTTGGGTATTATTCCTACCATTATGCCCACTCTGTTACCGATGTTTTTAAAAACGTTTATTCGGAAATATCCTAAGGTCAACCTTATAATCAAAGAACAGAATACGGAAACACTTATAAAAAACCTTCAGGAGGGGCATCTGGATGGAGCAATAGCTGCCACACCATTAGAAATTGAAGATATTGAAGAGAGACCTCTCTATTATGAACCTTTTGTGGGCTATGTGCCACAGAACCATCGTTTGGCAAAATTAAATAAGTTAAACCCGACAGATTTAGACATTAGTGACATTTTGCTTTTGCAAGATGGGCATTGTTTTAGAGAAGGTGTTGTAAACATATGTAAAAGCCCAAAAAAATATTTGGACGAACATTTTAGACTACAGAGCGGGAGTTTTGAGACCTTAATTAATCTATCTGATGAAGGCTTAGGGATGACCCTACTCCCCTATTTGAATACCTTAGATTTAGACCTTTCTAAAAAGGATAATTTGAAGTATTTCAATAAACCAAGCCCTGCTCGAGAAGTAAGCCTTATTTATCATAAAAATGAACTTAAAATCCAGATTACGGAAGCGCTAAAAGATGTTATTACCAGCGTTATACGAGGGGCAATTGCCTTCCAGGATGTAAAAATAATTAGTCCTTTAAACAAAAATTAAAGCCACCAGAGTTGGTGGCTTGTGGTTAGGCTTTTAAATACATTAGTGTCGGTTGTAATTCTGGCTTATCGTTAATAAAATGTTGAAGCCAGGCTTTTAGTTCTTCAATTTCTTCTGGAAGTAATTTAGAAATTGCTTTTTTTAATTCTTTACTAAAAAGTTTTACATCAAAACTTACTTTTTGAAGTACTGTTTTATAGTACTCCAGCATAGCTTTTGCCATATTAAGTGTTTGTTTTAATTAGACGGTTAATCCAAAAATAACCAAAAAAAGCTTTCGATTATTGTGTCTGCAACGTTAAAAATTAAATAAATTCATGTTAAATTGTCGACAATCGAAATCTTAAAAACTTGAAATATATAAAATTTATACTTTCTGTCCTTGTAGCTATTTTCTTTCTGGGGGCTTGTAGTTCTTCAAAAAGGATCGTAAAAGAAACCAATGCGATATTCCCATTTTCCTCTGATTCTCATTTTACTGGAATAATGCTCTATGATCCAGTAAAAAAAGATACCCTTCTAAGTAAAAACAGTGAAAAATACTTCACTCCGGCTAGCAATACAAAAATCTTCACCCTATATACTGCTTTAAAATTACTACCATCCGATGTTCCGGCTTTTAGGTATTTGGTTTCGGGTGACACATTATATCTACAAGGTACAGGGGATCCCTCATTTTTTCATCCTAATTTTAAAGACAGTCTTGCATATAAATATATCAAGGAATTCCATCATATCGCTATTAATTTAAATAATTACTACGACGATGTCTATGGCCCAGGATGGGCATGGGAAGATTACGACCTTTCTTATGCTCCAGAACGCAGTAGCCTTCCTTTATATGGAAATGTTGTCCGTTTAATAAATAGTGCATCACCATCTGTTTATCCGACTTATTTCCAACCAAGGGTTATATCTCAATTCGATAAAAAAAGTAGATCGCAATACCAGAATCAGTTTTACATTAATCCTGCGCAAAAAGACACTTTATACGTCCCATTTATAACCAAGGACAGTGTCGTTTTGGATTTGTTCGAAAATATTTTTAAAAGGAAAATTCATCTTATAGACAATTTTCCCAAGGGGTCTAAAAAAGTGTTTTTGGGATTTTCAAGGGACTCTCTTGCTAAAGAGATGATGCAAACAAGTGATAACTTTTTGGCGGAGCAATTTTTGATTATGGGGTCTTCTGTACTGTCCGATTCCTTAAGCTCAGGAAACACTATAAAGTATATGCTAGATACACATCTGAATGATTTGGAACAGCCACCAAGATGGGTAGATGGGTCGGGTCTTTCCAGATATAATCTATTTAGTCCGGCGTCTATTGTAGACGTCCTTAATAGGATGTACAAGGCCTACCCCGAAGATCGTTTATTTAATTATTTTGCAGTTGGAGGTAAATCAGGAACTATTGAAAATTGGTATGGTGGAGAGGAAGAACCCTACGTTTACGCAAAGACAGGCACCCTTGGAAACAACCATTGTTTAAGTGGATATCTTCTAACGGATTCCGGGAAGACGCTCCTATTCAGTATTATGAATAATCACTACCGAACCCCCACAACGGACATCAAAAAGCGAATGCAAGACTTTTTGGAATTCGTTAAATCGCATTATTGAGTGAAGTTGTTAATCTGCGCGTATTGAAGCAGCATGATGGTCTTTGCATCTTTAATCTTACCCTTCTTAACCCAGTCTAATGCCTCGGCCAGTGAGACCTCGAGCACTTCTATATTTTCAGTTTCATCCTCTGCCCCGCCCCCTTCTCCTACCTTCATTTTCTCTTCGTATTCTCCAATAAAAAAATGCAGTATTTCTGTCACAGAACCAGGAGACATATAAGATTCAAAAACTTTCTCCACTTTACTAATCTTATACCCTGTTTCCTCTTCCACTTCCTTTTTAATACAATCTTCTGGCGCATCACCATCTAAAAGTCCTGCACAGACTTCAATCATCATCCCGGACGAATTGCCATTCACATAGGTCGGCAT
>CAZWPZ010000061.1:0-66982 GCA_964636005.1 uncultured Eudoraea sp. | reverse complement strand
CGACAGCGCAAGCGTTTTCGTTATTGCCAAGGGATGGAACAACTTTCCTTCTGCGCCACTTAACATAAATACAGGAATAAAGCTTACGATAGTAGTTAAACCCGCTGTTAGTATTGCTCCAGAAACTTCAACTGTTGCGTTATAGACAACGGTATCGGTACTGTCTTCTTTATTCGAATTTAGATGTCTTATAATATTTTCTGTTAGAATAATGCCCATATCCACAACAGTTCCTATGGCAATTGCAATACCAGATAAAGCCAGAATATTAGCATCTACAGACCAAAATTTCATTCCGATAAATACCATCAAAACAACCAAGGGCATTAAACCTGAGATAATTACAGAAGTTCTGAAGTTTTCAAGAAGTACTAAAACTACCAGAATCGTAATTAAGATTTCAAAAGACAAGGTTCTGCCTAAGGTTCCAATAGTTTCCTTTATTAAAACAGACCTGTCATAGAAAGGAACTATGGTGAGCTTACTTTTTCTTCCGTCCCTAAGTTCTTTTTCGGGCAGTCCGATTGAAATTTCACTAATCTTTTTCTTTAAATTTTCTATGACCTCCATAGGGCTTACTCCGTATTGCGATACTACAACGCCACCTACTACTTCTGCCCCACCTTTGTCTAATATTCCTCTTCTTTCCGCCGGCCCTAGGCTTATTCTTGCAATATCTCGGATATAAACAGGAGTAAATTCTCCTGCACTTACCACCAAGTCCTCTATATCTTCAATGGACTTTATAAATCCCAAACCCCTTACAAAATATTCAACCCGATTAATTTCCAAGGTTTTGGCTCCAACATCCTTATTTCCTTCCTTCACCGCCTTTATCACTTGGGCCAAACTAACGTTGTAGAACCGCATCGCTTCTGGGTCCAGATCGATCTGATATTCCTGCACAAATCCACCAATGGAAGCTACTTCTGATACTCCAGCCACACTAGAAAGACCATTTTTGACATAGAAGTCCTGAACAGTTCGGATTTCATGAAGATCCCAACCTCCGGCGACATTACCCTCTTCGTCTCTTCCTTCCAACGTATACCAAAAAACCTGACCTAAAGCCGTGGCGTCGGTACCTAGAGTAGGTACTACACCTTCTGGCAGTAGGTTCTGGGGAAAAGAACTTATTTTTTCCAATATCCTATTTCTAGACCAATAAAAATCTACATCATCCTCAAAAATTATATAGATACTAGAGAAGCCAAACATAGAAGAACTTCGGATTGTACGGACCCCAGGTATCCCATATAATCTAGAAGTTAAGGGATAGGTTATTTGGTCTTCTATATCTTGAGGAGACTGTCCCTCCCATTCGGTATATATTATCTGCTGATTTTCCCCAATATCGGGGATGGCATCTACCGTCACAGGAGCTTTAGGAACTGGTAAGGATGCCAAAAAGGGAGCGTGATATATTCCCCACCCAAAAAACAAAAATAGCAGCATAATCGCTACTATTTTATTGTTAATTACATATTTAAGTACCCTATTGAGCATTATTTTCAGAATTAAGCTAAGAGTTACTTATCTATCTCAACTATCTTCAAAATTACTAAATGATTGTCTTATCCTATATATCTAAACCAATAAGCTGTTAAAATAGTATATTAAGTACTTACTATTCTTTAGAAGAAAATATTACCATGGTACTAATTGAGGATTAAACCATGTAGTTAGTACCATGATAAGAGTAATAAGTTTTGCCCTTAATCGGCCGGTATTGTAGCAACTTTTATCTCGAATTGTGATCTTCGATTTTCTTTATGCTGTGCTTCAGTACACATGATTCCATCAGCACAATTATTGGTTAGTTGTGTTTCTCCATACCCAACTCCTTCCAAGCGGTCCATGGCAATACCCGATTCTACAAGATAGTCTACGGTCCTTTTCGCTCTGCGTTCGGACAACCATAAATTGTATTCACTTTTCCCACGAGAGTCGGTGTGTGAAGCAATTTCAAAAGAAACATCTGAATATTCCTTCATTATATCTGCTAATTTGTCCAATAAGGATTTAGCATCTTTATTAAGATAAGACGAATCAAAAGCAAAATAGACATTTCCTAAGGCATTAATACGATCTTGCAAATCGATTAAGCGCTGTTTTGCTGCTAACTCTTCTGCTTCTTTCTGTGCAGCCAGTCTGGCTGCTTCTTTTTCTCTAGCCAATCTTTCTGCTAAGGCAGCAGCCGCAGCTTCAGCAGCTCGCGCCTCGTTTATAGAGTCGTTAACTCGCTGTTGTTCCTCTTCTAAGGCCTTGATGAGGGCTAACTTTTCCCTACCTTTCTTATTTAGGTCTTTCTCAATATCAAACTGATAAATTACCCCTACACCATGCTGTATATGATTGGTAGCTTCGTTCCCAAAAGACCATTTTCCTGAGGAATTGAGGTCAATACCCCATCTATCAGAAAACCAGGCCCGAAAACCTATAACTGCATTATACGTACCTCTGGGTGTATTGCTTGCATCCGTATATCCTATACCTCCACCAACATAAGGATCGAACCAACCTGTCTGTCCAAAAATTTTATTCAGGTCATAACTTATCCTTGAATCTATTGCGAAGTAGTTAATATCTTCTGGATTTACCTCTCCATCGATGATATTTCCTCTTTTGTATTTGTTATAGGTCGCAATTGCTTCAAGACCAATTCCACTTCTAAAATAGCGTCCAGCACTTATTCTGGATGGAAATGCTACTGCATTCCATTGGTCCTTAATAGTAGTAAAGTCTCTAAAGGCATCCCCAGAATCATCTACGATGTTCCAACCAATACCTACGATCCATGAACTCACAACCATGCTGTCTTTGGAAGTTAGCTTAAGTTCATCTAATTGGCTTTCAATGGATGTGTCCTGAGCATTTATATTGCTCATACCCAATAAAACTACGAGAATAAATATTCTAATGTAGGTTTTCATAATACAAGATTTAGGATAATTACTAATACAAAAGTAATCAGAGCCAAAATCGCAATCCATTAAAAACTATGACTTGCCGCTTTTCTCGATAGAATGCGTTAAAAAAACAAAAACTGCTATTCCTATTCCTTAAGAACTATTTGTCTTTCGTCAAGAGGCAATTTATACAGATAAAATGGCTGTAGAAGGGCAGAATTAGTAAATTCTTGATTGGCTTGGGCTGGGGGCTGAAATTCTAAATTTTCCTCTTTTATAAGTAAACTAGCTGCCTCCATATCCAATATTTCTGTGGTATTTCCCGGACAATACAACAACAGCATCACTTCATCAAAATCAACCGATGGAACTCTTAAACCTGGTTTTCTGGACTTATTTAATTGGGCATAAAATTTCTTTAAGGATTCTTGATCCTTAAACACTTCTAGTGTTTTCTCTTGTGATCCCCCGTATAGGTCTTCTTGTATCAAATCCATAGATACCGAATCTGCTTTAGACTCCGATTTTGAAGTTGCCTCCACCATTTGTCCACGGCATGCGAAGATGAGAAGCAGTATTAATAGTCCGTATAGTTGTGATACTTTCAAATGCTATTATTATAGGTGGTGTTATAAGCCTTTTCATATACTTCCTCATAAAGGGGAAGTATTTTTTTAATATCAAATTTTAAAGCAGTTCTATACGCATTTTCTTTAAAAGTGGCCAGAACATGCTCATTTTCGAGTATCCTTAAGGAATTTTTAATCATATCATTCACATCCCCAACATCACTTAAAAATCCTGTGTGGCCTTGAATATTCACTTCAGGTATACCCCCTGTATTACTGGATATTACAGGGACGCGATTGATCATTGCCTCCAGAGCGGCGAGGCCGAAACTCTCTGATTTTGAGGGCAACAAAAAAAGATCGGAAAAACACAGAATTCTATCTATCTCATTACTATTCCCCAAGAACACCACCTTATTTGAAATTCCAAGAGTCTCACAAAGCAATTCTGCACCTTCCTTTTCGGGTCCTTCACCTACCATAATCAGTTTTGCAGGCATTTTCTTTTGAATACCATAAAACACCTGGATTACGTCTGGAATATGCTTTACTTGTCTAAAATTACTAATATGCGTGATAATCTTTTCATCCTCATCTGCCATTATTGTTCTTTGGCAATCAGTGAATTCTGTACTGTATTTTGAACTATCGATAAAATTAGGAATTACTTCAATGTCTTTCTTGACCTTAAAAAAATCAATTGTCTTCTGTTTTAAGTCGGCCGATACAGAAGTGACTATATCGCTTTTATTTATGCTGAAGTTTACAGCAGGTTTATAAAACGGATGCTTTCCAACAAGTGTAATATCCGTACCATGTAAGGTGGTAATCATGGGAATATAGATTCCCTCTTCTTCTAGTATTTGTTTAGCCATGTACCCAGCATATGCATGTGGAATAGCATAGTGAACATGTAATAACTCAATTCCAAATAATTTAATGGTATCGACCAATTTACTGGAAAGAGCTAGTTCATATGGCTGATAATGAAATAACGCATACTCAGGAACATGAACCTCGTGGAAATGAATATTGGTGCCCAATAATTCTAATCGAACAGGCTGTTTGTAGGTGACAAAATGTATTTCGTGACCTCTATTGGCCAAGGCAATACCCAATTCAGTAGCTACTACTCCACTACCGCCAAAAGTAGGATAGCATACAATTGCAATCTTCATAAAATACGAATTAATAAAAGATAAGTAGGAAACGGCTAACTGCCGAACTAGTACCTCAGCAACAAAGCTAAGGCTTAATTTTATAATTAATTTATAAGGGAATCATAAATTGCTTGCTGAATTCTACTTCGTAGTCCGGATTTTACCAATAGTCGATTGGATGCACTTGGAAATGTCCTATTGGATAAAAAAACGTACACAATTTCTTCTTCGGGGTCTGCCCAGGTAAATGTCCCGGTAAAACCACTGTGACCAAAACTTTTTCTGGAAACGCAGCCACAGGTTGGACCCTGAGGCACTAATTGTGGTTTATCAAAGCCTACCCCCCTCCGCACATTTTTATCGCAGAAATAGCACTTATTAAATTTTTCCACCGTTCGGGCTTCCAAATACCTAATACCCCCGTAATATCCACCTTGAAGATACATCTGCATAATTTTAGCCACGTCATTGGCATTACTAAATAAACCGGCATGACCTCCGACGCCACCCTGCATAGCAGCACCCATATCGTGCACATAGCCATGTACGGTTTGGTACCTGTAATAATTGTCTATTTCCGAGGGAACAATTCTTTGAAGTGGATACTTCTCTCGAGGATTATACGAGGTATTGTTGGTGCCTAACCGGTCGTAATACATTCTACTGGCCAAGTCATCTAAGCCGGAACGCCGTTGGTCTTCAATATACTTTTTTAGGACATAATAAGCGACATCACTATATCTGTATCGATTCGATTTTAAACTCTGTCTCCCAATTCGATTGTAAATAGAATCGTTGTAGGCATCCTGAAGAAACATATCATCAGCCACATGTATCCGATAGCCCTCTGTTGGTATTGACCGGTAGAATTTCGGAGATGGCTTCCGTTTATTGGTTAAGGTTTTTAAGTAAAAAGCAATCCAGGCGGGTAACCTGCCGTAATGGCTAAGTGCTTTAAGCACAGTAACGTCTTTTAGTTCCGTATCGGCATAGGCAGGAATTAGTTCCCCAAAAGTATTATTAAGCGCAATATCCCCTTCTTCCTCCATTTTCATCACTATAGGTAATGTCGCCAATATCTTTGTTAAGGAGGCTAAATCGAATAAATGCTCTGTGGTTAATTCCTCATCAGAGTCGTAGGTAGGATGCCCAAAGGCCTTGTGATAAACGATTTTTCCTTTTCTTGCAACCAGGACCTGAGCTCCGGGAAACATAAGGGAATCCAAACCATCCTGCATGAGTACGTCTATCTTTGCCAATTTTGAGGAGCTTACCCCCACCCGTTCTGGTATACTATGCCCCAATCTTTTCATTTCGGTTGACATAGCAAACGTATTTACTTTGAGATCTGAATGAGCAGTCACAGGTAGTACTCCTTTTACTGCAAGGGCTCCAAATAATACTTCGGCGGTTTTCTCTTGCGCTATCTTACTATTCTGATAGGCCAGAACTACCGCGTCTATATCGGACAAGGACACGACATCTAGGAGGGCATAAGGGCTGGCAAAAACACTTAATATTACGTTAGAACCTTTTTGTCTGGCAATTTCCTGTAGCCAAAACAACTCTGTTTGCGAAAAACGATAGGACTTCCAGGGAGAGGCATTGCTTTTGTGATACCCAATTACCACCAGGTTAAAATCTTCTAATTTTCGCTTAAGGGTAACAATATCCTTAGCCTTTATCTCGGTTATATCAGCAAACTCCTTTAATCGGCTAACAAAGGGATCAGAACTATCCTCACCAAACTTAACATAGGCTATTTTTTTGTTTTCTAAGTTCTTAATCCCAATGAGGTTCAATGGGTCTTTTGCTAGTGTTATGGCATTTTCAATGGCTTCCTCATAGACAATTTGGTTATCGAGACTGTTTAAATCCTCGTATAAGCTGTCTGTCTCTATAGGAGAATAATTGTGTAAACCCGCTTTGTATTTGGCCATCAATACCTTTTTAACGGATAGAGCCAGACGATCTTCGGTTAATAGACCATTGCGATAAGCCTGCAACAGGGTGTTTTTACTTTTTATAAAGTCTTTTGGCATCAAGAGCATATCGTTTCCAGCCAGGAATGCTTCCAGTTCAGTAATGCCATTTTCTGCAAAATTAGACACTCCGTGCATATTGAGTGCATCGGTAAAAATAAGGCCGCTAAACCCCATTTCTTTCGACAAAAGGTCTGTGATGGTACTTTTAGATAAAGAAGTAGGCCTATTGGGTTCCGATTCCAATACCGGAACACTCAAATGAGCTACCATTACACTCTCTAATCCCTCTGCAATCATTGCTTTGTAAGGAAATAATTCAACACTATCCAATCTTTTTCGGGAGAGATCCAAAACAGGTAGTGCCTTATGTGAGTCTACGGAAGTATCCCCATGCCCAGGAAAGTGCTTCCCACTTGTGAGGACACCAGCCCGCTGCAGACCCTTCATTAAGGCAACTGCCTTCTGGGCTACATTCTCTCTGGCTTCACCAAAGGACCTATTTCCAATTATCGGATTTCGAGGATCTATATTTACATCTACAACAGGTGCAAAGTTAATGTGCACACCAAGTCTTGCTGTATTCTTGCCAATTTGATAGCCAACTTTCTCTACAATAGAACTATCGGCTATGGCGCCTAATGTCATATTCCAAGGATATGCAAAAGTAGAATCGAGCCTCATAGACAAACCCCATTCGGCGTCCATCCCTATGAGCAGAGGAATCTTCGCAAGTCTTTGATAATCATTGGTTACGCGTGCTTGTCTTAAAGGACCACCTCGGGAAAAAATTACACCCCCTAAGGAATGATTTTTTATATAATCTTCAATTCGCTTATCGGGAGAATCCCCATTTTCGGTAGAAGCCATTACCATAAACAACTGCCCCACCCGCTCCTCTAATGTCATCTGACTATAGGTTGTTTCTACCCATTGCCATTGGTAAATACTATCATTAGAATGCAATGGTGAGTATTGTCCCTGCGCTGATATAAAAAAAGTGATCAATAATAAGGATAGTAGATATTTCCCCATAAAAAGCTCCTTAAAACCTTAACTTCAAAGAATAATTAATATTGTATGCCATATGGTTCCAAAATACACAGTTGTGTTAGCACGCTTTGCCAGAGTGAAAATAAAAGTTTTATATAAACCGACTATGCCAGCTCTCAGAAGCAGGAACCTCCCAATGGTCTTGGTACTCCTGTTTGGTAACTACCAAATTATTAAAAACAATAGTATTTTTTGAAATGGCTTTGGCCTTTGCCATTTTCTTAAACTCCTTTAGCGGCTTATACGATATATAAGGTCCCTGTTTAAAACTTACATTCATTTTATCTAAGAGTTCAATTTGAAATTGTTTTTCCAAACGCTGTATGAAGTGAACCGAAGCATCAATAGAACAGCCTGATGCTGAAGCATACTGCTGGTCCAGCGCCAAAACAATAAATCGCTTATATCTTATCTCGTAAGCAGCTTTTAGATCACTCCCATGTGCTGTCCAGTCTTCTAAAAACACATCTAAGGCCTTAGAAATTTCACTTTCTTCCTCATCTGTAAAAGGCCGATTACTTTGATATATCCAAATTCTTGAGGTATCGGGCAAACTACTAAAATCTACCAACATATTTTAATTCTTTATTTAAACCCCAGAGAAGGGGGCAACTTTTTATAAATCTTTTGCATCGGCTATAAGCTCAACGATATCCATTATCTTAATGGAAGCTTCCTTTTCTTTATTTTTAATACCATCTGTTAACATAGTATTACAAAATGGGCAAGCTGCGGCAATAACTTCGGGCTCCACCTCCAGAGCCTCTTCTGTTCTTTCAATATTAATATCCTTATTTCCCTTTTCTGGTTCTTTAAACATTTGAGCTCCGCCTGCCCCACAACACAGTCCTCTTTTCTTACAGCTTTTCATTTCGACTAATTCTGCATCTAACTTTTGTATTAGCTGACGTGGTGCTTCGTAAATATTATTGGCCCTTCCAAGGTAACATGG
Organism: uncultured Eudoraea sp.; assembly: GCA_964636005.1. GTDB lineage: Bacteria > Bacteroidota > Bacteroidia > Flavobacteriales > Flavobacteriaceae > Eudoraea. The sequence continues at coordinate 58,357 of CAZWPZ010000061.1, read as the reverse complement.
GTCATGAAATGTTATTCGTTTCCCTTTATAACTTCCTCCTTCTAGAGAAATTCTTCCTTCACTTAATAGGGAATTGATAAACTGGGTATGGTGTACTACCTCATAATCACCCCCCAAACCAGGATACTCATTTTTAAGTGTATTAAAGCAGTGTGGGCAAGTGGTAACAATCTTTTTTATCCCGTAGGCATTTAATACCTCAATATTGGTTACTGCCTGCATCTGAAAGAGAAATTCATTGCCAGACCTCTTAGCTGGGTCGCCAGAGCAGCTTTCTTCGGTACCTAAAACCGCAAAATTAACTTCCGCATGTTGCAGTATTTTTACAAATGCTTTGGTGATTTTTTTAGCTCTATCATCAAAAGATCCGGCACAACCTACCCAAAAAAGAACCTCGGGCATCTTTCCTTCAGCAAATAATTGAGCCATGGTAGAGACTTTAATACTTTCACTCATACTATAAAACTATATTATAATCAATTTTCTGTCCAGTTTAGTCTATCCATTTGGTTATATGGCCATGGAGCTCCATTATTTTCTATATTACCCATCATTACATTTAGCTCTGTGGGGGCCTGGGATTTTTCCATAACAAGGTACTGCCGCATGGAAATAATAATGCTCAATGGGTCTATACTAATCGGACAAGCTTCAACACAGGCATTGCAGGAGGTACAAGCCCATAGTTCTTCGTCGCTTATATAATCTCCAAGTAGTTGTTTACCGTCGTCAACAAATAATCCTTTATTCTTATCTAAAATGTCTCCAACTTCTTCCAACCTATCCCTGGTATCCATCATTATTTTTCTTGGAGACAATTTTTTCCCCGTCCGATTTGCAGGACATTCACTGGTACATCTGCCACACTCTGTACAGGAATAAGCATTTAACAATTGCACCTTGTTTAAATCCATAACATCGGATGCGCCAAATTTCTCGGGAGCTGGCATATTTTCATCAACGGGGGCATATGGATCCGCTGAAGGATCCATCATAAGCTTTACTTCGTTGGTAACTGCCTCTAAATTGCCGATGGTGCCTTTTGGCCTCAGACTTCCAAAATAGGTGTTTGGGAAGGCCAGAAGAATGTGTAAATGCTTGGAGTAATAAAGGTAGTTTAAAAAACAGAGAATCCCGACTATATGAAGCCACCACGCAGTCCGCTCTATTATAACGAGCGTGTTTACCGATGCGTCTTGTAAAAGAGGAACAAGGAAATTACTCACAGGAAATATACCAGCCTTGGCATAGTGAGCCACGTTCAATTGTTGTAACTGATAATCTGCGGCATTCATGGTGAGAAATAACACCATCAACACCACTTCAACATAAAGGATAATATCGGCATCGCTCTTTGGCCATCCTTTCATTTCCGGACTCCAAAACCTTTTTAACCTAATAATATTTCGTCGTATCCAAAATAGAACAACCGATACTATTACAAGGAATGCCAAAACTTCAAAAGAAGCTATTAATATGTTATACGCACTACCCAAAAATGCAAATATTCTATGTGTACCTAAGAGACCGTCAAGAATAATTTCTAAAACCTCTATATTAATAATGATAAAACCAACATATACTATTATATGCAGTAATCCTGCAATTGGTCGTACCACCATTTTTGATTGACCAAGGGCAATTAAAGCCATATTTTTTAATCGCTCTGACGGTTTGTCTTTTGGAAAATCCTGTTTTCCTAAATTTATATTCCTAAAAAGTTTTTTGACATTTTTACTAAAGTAGCCAATCCCAAAAACAAGGATTAAAAGAAAAACTATGTTCGGCAAATAGGACATTTACTGTTCGGTTTTTATCTCCGCAGGATCTGATTCTGGGTTCTCGTAGGCCTTTTGCTTTTTACCAAAAACCGAGACATGTACGTAACGTTTGGGGTTTAGACGCATATCCTGCAGTAGAAGGTCTAGCTCTTTGGATGCATCGGATAAGTTTTTGTACAATTCATCATTAGTAACAAGTTTACCCAGGGTACCCTCTCCTTGTTCAATCTTAGCAAGCAATTTTTCTATGTTTGCCATAGTAGCATTTAAATTTCTAACCGTTTTGGACAAGTCAGCTTTGGAGATAGAATCGGAGATAATTGAAAAATTGGTAGTAATGGTATTTATGTTCGTAATAGAACTGTCTAATTTTCCTTTATTTCCGACAAGAATTTCATTGAAAACAGCAGCACTTCGCTCAAAACTATGTACGGTCGCATTAAGTCCTTCAATACTTGCTCTAAGATTCGTTTTAGTATCCTCATCGAGAACGTCATTAAAATTGATTAATAAGGAATCTGCATTCGATACTGCCCCTTCTATTTTCGACTGTAAGGGCGCTAATTTCTTTTGTAATAAATCTGTTAATCCAGGTTTAATAAGAGACTTTAAAGTATCCCCGGACTTAGCCATTTCTGCCCCATCAAAAACTGGGTGAATTTGTATTCCTTTACCTCCGATGATTCCAGTATCATAGAGCTCCGCCGTACTGTTCTCCGAAAACTGGAATTTACTATCCACAGAAAAAGTCACCAAAAGTGCCCCGCTATTATTTAGAAAATTAATTTGATTTACGTTCCCGACGTTAAAACCATTTATCGATACTTGGGTGCCAGGCTGAAGACCCCCAACATGATCGTAGACGGCATAAAAGGTTTTACTATTATTGAAAAGTGGGGTGGCCTTTAAAAAACTAAACCCTAGTATGAAAAGTAAAATCCCTCCAACTACAATAATTCCAGTCTTAATCTCTCTTGAAAGTTTCAAATGAACTGATTTTGATTACTAACAAAATTATAAATATTTTTTAGATGACCTCTCATTATTGCGAAAGGTATTTTATGGCCTCTGGCACGGGGATTCGAACGCCTTGCTTATATGCAACAATATAGCATGTTTTAAAACCTTTCGAGACAGCATTCGACTTTAGGTATTGGGCATCTTCATAGGATCTGGTGCTGCCATACATATATCGAAACAATTTCTGGTAAGGTTCTTTAGAAATGTTGTTTAAACCATTGAAGTTGGAAGGGACTAAGGAAATGGTTTTGGCACTCGCCAATAGTTGGACTTTGAAGACGATTTCGTTTTCTGCTTTTCCCTTTGGGTTATTATTGGTAACTCCGGAGATTGCATTCTCTTCCTTTTTGGTTTCAGCTGCAGTTCTTTCAACTTCTTTTAAACTTTTACTCTTGTCCTCCGATGGTACACTTTGTTCCTTCTTTGATCTTGGTTTATCTTCCTTCCCCGCTATTTGGGTTTCCCTTTTCTCTGGACTATTCTTTACAACTGGTTCAAAGGCAGTGTTTTTTTGTGTTGGTGCAGCCTTGGCTTCTACTACCTTTTTTTCGGAGGATACGACGGACGGACTTAAATCTTCTTTCTTTTCCTTGGTCACTGCTTCTTTTTTTTCCGTATTGGCAACAGTTGCCTGTCTTGTTGCTCCTTTTCCTGGTTCGTTTGTAACCGGAATCGTGGTCGAAGAAGAATTGACTCTGGTATTTTCCTTATAAGTTAAAATAGCATCCGCAATAGCTTTTCCTATTTCCTGTTGCCCTTTTTTGGAATTCAAATAGGCCCCTTCCGATTTATTGGTTAAAAACCCTGTTTCAACTAAAACACTGGGCATAAACGTTTGATGCAAAACAATAAACCCTGCTTGTTTTACTTTCCTGTCATTTCGTTTGAGGTTTTTCGAGAAGTTATCCTGCATCATTTTCGCTAACATAATACTGTAGTCCAAAAACTCCTCCTGCATAATGGTCAGACCAATAACCGATTCCGGAGAATTTATGTCGTAATCTGCGTACCGAGATTCGTAATTATCCTCTAAATAAATTACAGAGTTCTCCTTTTTGGCTATTTCAAAATTTTGCTTGTTAGCATGAAGACCTAAAACAAAAGTCCCTGCCCCATGAGCATCCGATGTATGTGAATCGCAATGAACGGACACAAATAAATCGGCATTCGCTTTATTTGCTATTTCGCCACGCACAAATAGATCTACAAAGGAATCATCCTTTCTTGTATAGATTACCTTAATGTCTTTATTGGGACCGAGTAAGCGACCTACTTCCAGGACTATTTTAAGAGCAATGTTCTTTTCCATATAGCCATTTCCGAGATTCCCAGGATCATGACCACCGTGCCCTGCATCTAAAACTACAATAAACGGATTATTATTCTCGAAGGAAGAATAAGTAAAGGAGGAAAACAATATAAATAAGCAACAAACAAGAACTGTTATCAACCGTTTTAACATATTCTACAAATAGAAATTTTTAACTTAATACATCTTACTTCAGCCTATTTAGGCCTTCCAAGAGAACCCCTTAGTCGAGGAACTACCTTTAGCACCCTGTAAAGATATAAGGCTTTATTGTTTTATGACATAGTTAGGAGGTTAAATTTATTGTAATCTGCTGTAAGCAGACCAAAAAATATATGTAAGTTTGACCACAAATACGAAGCCTTACCATTACAAAAATAGGATATATCGCTTTGCAATCAAACAAACATTATCTTCTTTTCTTTTTGTTTCTTATTGTTGGCTCAACCGCCTTATTTGCGCAAGAAGATTTTCTCAAGCCTCTTCCTATTAAGGCAGTGCAAGACAGTATCACTGCCCCGTTAATGCCTGCTCCAATCACAAGGGATACCACGGTCATAGACACCCTTGAAAACGACTCCATCCAACAGAAACCCGGCCTGTTAACCGGCAAAATAAAATATAAAGCAAAGGACTACGTCAAACTAAGTCAAAAGGATCAAAAAATATATTTATACAACGAGGCGGAAATATACTACGAAGATACCGAGTTAAAGGCTGGGATAATCATCATGGATTATGTTAAAAATGAGGTATATGCTGGCAGGCTTAAGGATTCCCTGGGAAACTACACGCAAACGCCCTATTTTAAACAAGGAGATAATGTTGTTATTCCGGACAGTATACGGTTTAACTTTGACACCCAGAAGGCACTTATCTTTAATTCAAGAACAGAGCAGCAAGCCGGCCTAGGGCAATTGGGTAGTGATGCAATGAAGGTCTATGCCAATGTAACCAAAAAAGAAAACGATTCTGTTTATTTTTTAAGCGAGGGAAAGCTAACTACCTCTAAAGACACTGTAAATCCGGACTATTACATAAGGGTAAGAAAGGCAAAATTTGTGCCCAAGAAAAAAGTGATTGCAGGTTTTAGCAATATCTATATTGCTGATGTGCCAACCCCTATTGCCCTTCCCTTTGCTTATTTCCCTCTTACCTCAGGAAGAACAGCAGGTGTTATGATGCCTACCTTTGGTAACGACCCAGACAGAGGCTATTTTTTACAGAATCTTGGGTATTACGTTCCCATTAACGATTATGCTGATATAACGGTTACAGGAGACTTATACACCAATGGGAGCTGGGGTTTTCGTGCGCAATCGGTTTACTCCAAAAGGTATAAATACAGAGGAAATATAAATTTCCGGTACGAAAATCAGATTACCAGTCAAAAAGGATTCGATGACTATAGCAGAGGAACTATTTACAACATACAAATATCGCATTCACAAGACGCTAAAGCCAATCCCAATTCAAGATTATCTGCCTCTGTAAACTTAGGAAGTAGTCAGTATTACAGGAACTCCTTATTACAGCAGAATCTACCCAATACACAGATTAACAACTTGTCCTCATCCATTTCGTATTCCAAGACGTTTCCGGCCTATCCTTCGGTAAACATGAGTATTACAGCAACTCATAACCAAAATACGAATACAGAAGCTGTAGACCTAACGCTGCCCACCTTACAGGCGAGTTTAGAGCGAATTTTTCCATTTGCCAAAAGAGAAGGCATCAAAAAAGGGGTAATCCAAAACATAAACTTCCAGTACGACTTAAATGCAAGAAATAGTATAAGCACAACTACAGAAGAATTTGGAACGGCAAAAATGTTCGACAACGCTAAAGTAGGAGCCCGACATAGAATTCCAATTAGCACTAACTTTAAGGTGGCCAAATATTTCAGTGTGAGTATGGGTGCTAACTACGAAGATGTCTGGACCCTGGAGACCTATAACCAAAGATTCGATCAAACAACGCAAACTGTTGTTACAGATACGATTAGTGGCTTTGACCGCTTTAATCAATACAGCCTCAACACCAGTATAGGAACAACCGTTTACGGTACTTTTCTTCGAGGAGAAGATAAAAAACTACAGGCCATAAGACATATAATGAGGCCATCGGTAAGTTATGGATATGCTCCTTCGTTTGATCAGTATTACGATCAATATATCAATGGCGTAACTGGTGATACGGTAACATATACTCGTTTCCAGAATACCCTATACGGGGTACCCGGAAGAGGCCAATCCAGTAATTTAAGTTTTTCACTTGCCAATACCCTGGAAGCCAAAGTACGGGATAAGGACTCCACCAAGCTGGAACCCAAGAAAATTTTCTTATTAAATAGTTTTAATTTAACTACCGGGTACAATTTTGAATCGGATTCCCTAAACTTAAATCCTTTGGCTATAACCGGGGGTACCAATATACTAGACAATAAAATGTCTATAAACTTTGGAGCCAATCTGGATCCTTATGCTATTGATAATAATGGCCGGCGTATAAATACTTTTAATATTAATAATGGTGGAAGCTTGTTTCGTTTAACCTCAGCGAGGGCCAATGTAAGTTATTCCATCAGCAGTAAAGACTTTAATCCGAGTGAAGATCGCGAAAAATATCCGACAGAAGGCGATTTGTACGTGGCAGCCAGTGGTGGTAGAACCGATGATCTGTTTGGTAAGGCAAATAATTTTGATGAAAGTAGGTTTGATGATGAAGATGAAGGAGAAAAAGAAAATCCGATTTATCAAAACAAGATCGATTGGGATCTTCGCTTGCAATATGCCCTTACGTATAGTAATGCCAGCAGACAAAATGATATTACAAATAACTCCCTGATGTTTTCAGGAAACATTACCTTATCTCCTGGATGGGATGTAGGTGTTTCTTCTGGTTATGATTTTAAAGGCAAGGGGTTTACCGTGACACAACTTCGTTTTCGGAGAGATCTAGGGAGTTTTAAGCTGAATTTTGATTGGACACCCTTCGGTGATTTTGAACGATGGTATTTTTTCATTGGAATAAAAAGTTCTCTGTTAAAAGATCTTAAATGGGAAAATAGAAACCAACCTCCTCCTAGGTAATCGTCATAGAAATAGGTCTTAATTACCTATTTTTGCAATAGTACGCACTTAAGAAAACCATGAAAATAAATATTTCTACCTCAAAGGCTCCAGCGGCAATAGGACCCTATAGCCAGGCAATACTAACCAATAACACGCTTTATATTTCCGGACAAATACCTCTGAATCCCTTGAATGGAGAACTAATCACATCTGGCATAAAGGAAGAGACGGCGCAATGCATGAAAAACCTTTGTGCTATTCTAGAAGAGGCCGACATGTCTTTGGACCATGTGGTGAAAGCTACCTTATTCATTACAAACATGTCCGACTTCGTTCAGATAAACGAAGTGTACGGTTCTTATTTTAATGATATCCTCCCACCAGCACGGGAAACGGTAGAAGTATCCAGGCTTCCAAAAGACGTATCTATCGAAATCTCTATGATAGCGGTTAAATAATTTCCCGGTGGAATTCTACAAGGCCTTCAATAGGTCTTTGTCGGATAACCCCTAAAATTAGATCATTTCGCTCTAAAACTGTTGTAAGCTCATCCTTTAGGAAATAGGCTATACTACCAACAAAACTAATAGGCACTTTGGTTGCCAGCTCAAATTGCATGATATAATTATTTACAAATTGCTGTAATCCTTTGTCGATTACACCTTTGCAATACGGGTGCTCCTTATTTTCTATTAAAAATCTGGCAAAAGTGGCTAAATACGTATTTGGATTTGGTTGTTTATACAGGTTTTCCTTAATAACATCTGCATCCAAATCGTATTCCTTGCTGAATTTCAATGCCAAGGCTTGGGGCATCTTATGGAAGTAATAATCTCGTATAAGCTTTCTTCCAAAAAAGTTTCCACTTCCATCATCCATAGGAATATAGCCAAGAGAAACTACTTTTTGAAAAAGCTGATGTCCGTCGTAATAACTACAATTCGATCCTGTTCCAAGAATACACACTATTGCCTGATGACCAATTTTTGTAGTACTGTAAATTGCGGCAAACGTATCCTCCAGAACTTCGGCCTTCGCATTAGGAAAAAAGTTCCTAAAAATCTTTTTCAAAAAGTTCTTCATACGATCGGTACCACAACCGGCACCATAAAAGTAGAGATGTTTAACCTTATCCGCGTTTTTGGATAGCTCAAAGTTATTGGCTAGCCTATCTTCAATGACTTCTCTCGTTAACACCTCAGGGCTTAAGCCCAAAGTTTGGGTCATAAACAATTCCTTACCCTTGCTATCTAATGCAATCCAATCCGACTTTGTTGCGCCACTATCTACTATTAATATCATATCTTATTAAGCCTTAAAAAAGAATCCTCAAAGAAGCGTACACCTTTTGAGGATTCCCCATTACCATTATTACTTTCTAAAATTATAGGGAAGCTACATGTTGCGCTAGGTCGAGTAGCTTATTTGAATATCCTGCCTCATTATCGTACCAGGAGATTACTTTAAAGAATTTGCTGTTTAGCTCAATTCCTGCTCCTGCATCGAAGATACTCGTGCGCGAATCACCGATAAAATCTTGTGAAACTACTGCTTCTTCTGTATATCCCAAAATCCCTTTTAAAGATCCTTCAGAAGCTTCCTTAAAGGTCTTTTTAATTTCTTCGTAAGAAGTTTCCTTTTCAAGTTTCACTGTAAGATCAACAACTGAAACGTCAGCCGTAGGTACTCTAAAAGCCATTCCGGTCAGCTTACCTTCCAAGGCTGGAATAACCTTAGTAACTGCCTTGGCAGCACCTGTGGAAGCTGGAATAATATTTAGTAAGGCACTACGTCCGCCTCTGAAATCTTTTTTAGAAGGACCGTCTACAGTAAACTGTGTAGCGGTAGTGGCATGTACGGTGGTCATCAATGCCTCTTCAATACCAAAATTATCATTCAATACCTTAGCAAGAGGTGCCAAACAGTTCGTGGTACAAGAAGCATTTGAAACAATTGTATCGCTTGCCTTAACCTCCTGATGGTTAACTCCCATTACAAACATAGGAGCATCTTTAGAAGGTGCAGAAATTATAACTTTTTTTGCACCACCATCTATGTGGTATTGCGCAGTCTCTAAGGTGGTAAAAATACCTGTACACTCTGCAACGTATTCTGCCCCTACTTCATCCCATTTTAAATTTTTTGGGTCTCTTTCTCCTGTAATTCTGATAGTATTACCATTTACTACAAGATTCCCATCCTTTACCTCAACCGTACCATCAAACTTTCCGTGTACAGAATCATATTGTAAAAGGTACGCCAAATGCTCTACAGCCAAAAGATCATTTATTGCTACTACATCTAGGTCTTGTCTCTTGAATGATTCTCTAAAAACCAATCTACCTATTCTACCAAATCCGTTAATTCCAATTTTTACTTTAGACATTGTTTATTAATTAAGATTAAAACTATATTGTCATGATATCGGAAACTCTTATCAGTTCCTTATCTATTTTTGTTTTTCCTTTTATTGCTTCTTCAACAGGTGTCAGGGTAATTTTGTTGTCAATAATCCCTGCCATTAGGCTACTCTTACCTTCTAATAGAGCCTCTACTGATTTTACACCCATTCTACTTGCAAGAACACGGTCAAAACAGCTCGGTGGTCCACCCCGCTGCATATGACCCAATACACAAACCCTAACGTCGTATATTGGCAGGTTTTTTTCTACATATTCTTTTAACTCGTAAACATTTTTTCCTGTAGTCTTATCCCCTTCTGCTACAACTACAATACTCGAAGATTTTCCACGTGCCTTGGAGCGTTTTAGTGAATCCAACAACCTTTCCAGGCCTAAGTCTTCTTCTGGAATAAGAATTTCTTCGGCTCCCGCACCAACGCCTGAATTAAGAGCGATGTGTCCTACATCTCTTCCCATAACTTCCACAAAGAAAAGTCTGTGATGAGAACTTGCTGTATCCCTGATTTTATCTATGGCATCTACTACCGTATTTAAGGCGGTATCAAAACCAAGGGTGTATCTCGTACCAAAAATATCATTGTCAATTGTACCGGGAATACCAATGAAGGGTACCTTGTGTTCTTTATAAAATGCCAAGGCACCAGTAAAGCTACCATCTCCACCTATTACAACAAAGGCATCAATCTTGCTAGCAGTCAATTGATCATATGCTTTCTTTCTTCCTTCTACGGTTCTAAAATCATCGCATCGGGCAGATTTTAATATCGTTCCTCCTTTATTTATGATATTGTTGACGCTTCTTGCATTCATCGGGATAAAATCTCCTTCTATCATCCCTTCATAGCCTCTGTAGATTCCAATACAGTCTATATTTAAATAGGCACACGTACGTACTACCGATCGTATAGCAGCATTCATTCCCGGGGAATCTCCGCCGGAAGTAAAAACTGCAATTTTCTTTATTTCTGAGCTCATGTAAAATTTTCGAATTGCAAAAATACTAAACTTATCGGATAAAATGAATTGGTGTTTCCCTTATTTTAACAATATCGCTAGGAATATCGTCACAAAAAGAGAGTCTTTCTGTATTTTCAGAACTGAAAATTAAGGACATCGGTATAGGTATGGTAGTATTACCCAATCTGGGGATTACAAATTTTGGCTGGTCTTACGTTATAATACTAACAAAATATACCTGTGCTGTTAGTGTTTCCGTCTTTACAAAAATAGATTATAGTTTGGGTTTATTCACTTTAGGATAAAATTTTACTAAGCTGTCCTGGCCCATTACCGAAACTGGTTCCACAGCCGCCTGCTCTTTAGATAGTGGCTCCTCTTCTTTTATCTCTATTTCTTTTTTATCTCTCTTTCTAAATATCTTGAACATAAGCTCTTTAAACGTATCGAAATCTACCTCATAGGCAATACCTATACCCTGAGTATACCCCTGCTGTTGTTGAAGAAACTGTTGTATCTCATTCTGACGATTAAATACCTTTGCCCTTAGGGTTCCTTCATCATTTAATAAAATCTGTACTTCTACATCTCCTGCCACTACGGTTTCTGTTACTCCGCCAACCGGAACACCAAATCGACCATTAAACAATACCTTGTCGCTGATTTGAGTTGAAACGGTAACACCTATTCTATTCTCGGTCTGAATGTCGTTAGGGTCCAGATATCCTTGTTCATAAGAAACCCCAAAATTAATTTTGTCGTCTTCATCGCCCAAAACTTGATTTAAAAGTCCGGATGCTGTTTGAATTAAATTACCTGTAACCGCCTGCTGATTAATTCCGGATGTTTCACTTACAAAATTTCCTTGTGCTAAAAGAAAAATAGCATTGCGTTCTTCAATGGTAGGGTCCTGTAGTCTATATTCCAGTTCGGACTTAACCGTAGAACTGGTCCCTGGAAATTCGATACTTAAATCAATATTTGGTCTATCTAATTGTTCGGTGAGTCGGATGACAACGTCGGTTGGAATTCGCCTGCTATACCCCGCGTTATCCAATAGCGGCGCCGGATTCGCATTTAAAGAATATACAGCCTCCATATTTAGTATTGCTTCTAATGGCTCTCCATCCCACACTACGCTACCCCCGGGCTTTACTTTAAAAGTCTTATCAATTATTCCTCCAAACTTATAATTAAACTGACCCGTTACTACTACGAAGTCGCCAAACATATTAAACTTCCCATTCGTATTTATTTCCATAAACACTAGTCCTGCACCGGTCCCCTTTAAAGAACTTCCGGTTTTCTGATCGATAACTATCTCTACTTCAGCATCTGGGGTAACGTCTAAATCGAATCGCAATTCCAACCCTTCATAATTCTTTAATTGCCTCTCCATTTCCAGAGATTGATATTCTCCTTTCTCAATAAAATCTATAAAGGAATAGTCCCCAACCGAGGCGACATCACTAATAGGTATTTTCAGGGAAGTTCCCCTAGCGGTAGATCCTTCGAAAGTTATATTCAGGGCGGTGGTAGGACCATAGATTCTGCCCTTACCATTTACAAAGCCCGTTCCATAATAGAGAATTTCTTCCTCAAATGGCGTATTTAAAATCAAAAAACGGTCGTTGTTTGTATCAATATCCAGATCCAGATTCCAGGTTTTAAAAAATTTGTGTTTTATGGTACCCTGAAGAACCGATTTAGTATTCATTGCTACATCCGTCAGGCCAATATTTTGAAAATCAATTGTTTGATCATACAATCTTACAGTAGCATTCTGTTTAAAGTCGTAATCCACATTTAAGTATGGAATTCCCAATCCGGCATTGTTTAGACTTAAGGTGCCCTCAATTACCGGGTTTCTTATATCGCCCATGATTTTTGCATTCCCATTGAGATCTCCCCGAATATTGGATATCACGTCTTCCCCAAGCGGACTAAATGGAGACAGGTCAAAATTACTAAAGGAAGCTACCAGATCGGCTTTGGGGATTTCATCCGTAGTCGTAACTTTTCCAAATACACCAAAGGTTTCTAAACCGTTCTCTTTTATTTGCGAATTCACAGAAAACTCCGACAAATCTTTATTTCCTACAATTCCTATAGTTAAATTTCCAAGATCTACGCCGTTAATACCAAACTGGGATATATCTAAATTACATACCGGCAGATAAATATTGTCTTTTTGTAAAACATTGAGGGTTCCATTTATTTCTCCCTTCAACTTTAAGGAATCAATGCTCGGAGCTATTTTATTAAGAGATACAATCTTAAACTGCAACTCCAAATCTTTATAAGTAGAATCTGCAAGTTGACCTCGTAACCGAATCTGCTCTCTATTTTCATTGTTCATTACAATTTCCTCGATGGTAATACTGTCTAGTGTTCTATTGAGAATAACCTTATTTTTGGTATTACTATTTCGATTTAAAACCCATGTATTTCCTTTAAAACTTACATCCGACTTTTTTAATCCTATAACCGATTTGTTTTCTTCATTAAAGGTGTGGTAAAAATTCAGGTTATAGCTATCGTTATAAGCACTCCCACCCTTAAATTCCGTTCTAAAAAAAAGAGTGTCATTTAGGGTAGTATTAATCAAATTAAACTCTTTTACGTCGTAGTAGGGCGTTTCTACATTTTGTACTGCTAGATAGGTATTAAAAAGGGGATTCTTGTTATCTATCCTAAAATCGATACTATCTAACTTATTTTGAAACGCTTTGATATGAGGCGATTTAAAATTTAACTTAAAGTCTCCTTTATCCGCAATAATATTTCCTCTGATAAAGGTATTGGGTCCAAATGCAACCTCAGGAAAAAAGACTTCTACTATCTTGTTGTAAATTTTAAAGTTAAATGCCAAGGTTTGTCCTTTCGAAATCTCAAAAGGCTTATAGTTCGTATAAATGCTTCCAATAGAATTTCGCACTAACTTTCCTATCTCGCGGACTTTAAATTTCCCGCGCATATACCCCGTAATAATGTCTGGAGAGTTAATCTCAATATTTCTTGTTGAGTCCTTTGAGAAGGTAGAGACAATGCTAAAATCATCGAAATAATAGGTGTTATTGATGTTTTGATAGCTTGTTTTAGAAAAGCGAATATCCCCTTCGATATTTTGATAAGAGCTCCCAGTGATATCCATACTCACTTCACCCTTAAAAATAGATACACTATCCCTTATAAAGTTTAACGTTTTAAGGTCCGCATAATCTACAAAAGCATTAAAGTTAAAACTACTCTCTTCTGCACTAAAGTCTGCAAGTCCGTTAAAATTGAATTGAATGTTCTCGTCATTACACTGCAGCGACCCGTCGAATAGCTGGTCCTTTAAAATTCCTGAGACATTTAAATCATTGTATTCGTACTGGTTAAAAACGATAGAGTAAATTTCTCCAAACACTTCCGTATTCAGAGTCTTCCCAACAAATCCCTTGCCCTCTACATTTACATCAGCCGTAGTTTTTCCTAATTTTCCACTACCGACAAACCTTCCCAAATCGAAATCGATTAATGAAACAAAACCCTTATAATCCGCATTATCGATATTATTTACCTCCGTAAGATCTAAATCCAGATAACTCTTTCCAACAGCAGTGTTTAAATTCGCTCTGGTATTAATCGAAGTATTGGTTATTTGTGCATCTCCACGAATAGTAAATTGTCCTAACTGTTTAAAAATAGACGGCAATGATTTTCCCAGAATATTGGGCATTAATCCTCGCAACTCGTAATAGCTCGTCGTTATATTTTTAATATCCGCATCGAGGGCAAACTTATCTTGATTTGAAAAAAGATTTTTAAAATTAAAGTCGCCCCGAATACCTGTATTATCAGAAATAAGAAAAAGTTGCTCAATATTTAAATCGTTTAAGACCCCATTCACGTTTCCGGAAAAACTGACTTCTTTACCGGTACCAAATTGATTGTATAACCTATTGACCTCGTTAAGCGCAACCTTGGAATCTACAAATTGGGCACTTATTTGCACCTTATCAATAAAATTAACGAGATCCTCTCTTTTGTAATCAAACTGTAAATTTCCATTGATGGTAGACAACGGAGTCCTGATATTTAAAGAATCGAAGCGCATCTGTTCTTTTGAATATTTAAAGTGGGTCGACAATTTATCAACATCTATCCCAATATTACTCGCCATTGCCAGGGATTCTATATGTGTTGTGACATCAGGGCCTAAAATTTGAAACGCAGCTGCCTCAATTTCAAGATTGGTAAAATCTAAAATCTCGGGTTTTTTCTTATTGTCATCGGTAAGTCTGAAAATACCTTGGTTTATTTCTATATGAGAAGAAGAAAAAAAGAATGGTGGACTGTCCGGCTTTCTTGGCTTCCCATCGTCCAGTTTGTCTATAAAGACCCCCAAATTATTGTCATCCGCATTTTCGTAGGTTCTTATGTTGAACAACAGTCCATCCAACTCTATATCGCCAAACTCTAACTTGCCCTTTACGATATTCCTGACGTTCAATAAAGAAGTGGTGAGCTCTTCAATATAGACAAGAGTATCTTTTTTATAATCTTCTATGTAGACGTCCTTCAAGGAAGTGTCCCAGGTAATTAAGGAAATGCGTAAACGATCTATGTTGATATTTGTTCCAAACTCTTTATTCAGCGCCGATGTAGCGTATTGCGCAAAATAGGTCTGGACGGGAGGCAGAGAAAGAATGAGTGTTCCCAATACAGAGATAAACAGAAGAACCAACAGCGTTCTTACCAGTATTTTTCTTAGTTTTCTGATAGAGCCAATATGTTTTACCTTTGTGTCACAATTTTTATTCCAAATGCCTAAAACAGATAAAGATATTTACATTCTCGCCATAGAATCTTCCTGTGATGATACTTCTGCAGCTGTACTTCACAACAATAAAAAGTTGAGTAATGTAATAGCAACGCAAAAGATTCATGAAGCTTTTGGAGGAGTTGTACCTGAATTAGCCTCCAGGGCGCATCAGCAAAATATAGTTCCTGCAGTTCATCAAGCCTTAGCTGAAGCAAATATCGACAAAAAACTACTATCTGCCATAGCTTTTACCAGAGGACCTGGTCTATTAGGTTCTCTTCTTGTTGGAACCTCTTTTGCCAAGTCACTGGCCTTGGGATTGAACATTCCTTTGATTGAAGTAAATCATATGCAGGCTCATATTTTATCACACTTTATTGAAGAAGAGGAAATGAATACTCCAGAATTTCCTTTTATTGCTCTCACCATAAGCGGAGGCCATACACAAATTGTTTTGGTAAAGAACTACTTCGACATGGAAGTTTTAGGGGAAACCCTGGATGATGCTGTCGGAGAAGCTTTTGACAAAAGTGCCAAAATACTTGGCCTTCCCTACCCGGGTGGACCCCTGATTGATAAGTATGCTCAATTAGGAAACCCATTGGCTTATCCTTTTCCCAAACCTAGAGTTAAGGGTCTCAATTTTAGTTTTAGCGGACTTAAAACCAGCATCTTGTATTTCATTAATAGAGAGGTCCAAAAAAATCCATCCTTTGTCGAAGAAAATAGAAACGACATCTGTGCTTCCATACAGTATACCATTGTAAACATTCTAATGGAGAAGTTAGAAAAAGCGGTAAAAATGGTTGGGGTTAAGGAGGTAGCTATTGGTGGAGGTGTTTCGGCCAATTCTGCCATTCGAAAGGCGTTGGTTGAAAGAGAAAAGACTTTAGGGTGGAAATCCTATATTCCAAAATTTGAATATTGTACTGATAACGCGGCCATGATTGGTATTGTGGGGTATTTAAAGTATCTTGAGGGTTATTTTACAAACCAACGAACTGTAGCGAAGGCCCGTTACAAAATAATGGACTAAATCTATGGCGTATTCCGAAGACCTTGCTCTGCGAATAAGACAAACGATTGATTTTTTCCCATCTACAATCGCATCCAATTTTTCAGAAAAAAAGATGTTTGGAGGGCTTGCCTTTCTTTTCAAAGGTAAGATGACTGTTGGTATAGTGCACTCTGATCTTATGGTACGCGTCGTATCCGAAAAAATGCCCGAAGTTTTAAAAAATAACAGTGTTCGTCCTATGGATTTTACAAAAAGACCTATGAAAGAATTTATCTATGTGGATGAGAGTGGTTATTTAAAGGAACATCAACTGCAGCATTGGCTAGAGCTAGGCTTAGAACATGCCCAGATGAAACTAAATTCCAACTAATTTGAATTATTCCTGAAATATGCAATTATTTTATCATCCTAAAATAGATAATAGTGCAGTTCAATTTGTATTTGATAAGGAAGAAAGCAGACACTTAATCAAAGTTCTAAGAAAAAAAGAAGGGGATGTAGTTCGTATTACCAATGGCAACGGAACTATATATTCGGCAAAAATAATGGATGCAAACGCTAAAATGTGTAAAGTAGAAATTGTACAAAAAGAGCGTATACACAGGAAAATGCACCATCTGCACCTAGCCGTTTCACCAACAAAAAGTAACGACCGATACGAATGGTTTATAGAAAAAGCCACAGAAATAGGCATACAGGAAATTACCCCTATCTTTAGTGAACATTCAGAACGGACTGTCGTTAAAATAGAACGACTAGAAAAGATTATGCAATCTGCTATGAAGCAGTCCTTAAGAGCATATTTACCAAAGCTAAATGAACCTATTACCCTTAAAGAGTTTTTAAATAAAGAGCATTCAGGACTAAATTTTATCGCGCATTGTGAGAAAGGAGATAAATTAGACTTAAAACGATGTATTGCGGCGGATAAAGACATAACCATATTGATAGGTCCAGAAGGTGACTTTTCATCCAAAGAAATCAAGCTGGCAGAAAAAAACGGTTTTTTACCAATATCTTTGGGAGAAGCCCGGCTGCGAACCGAAACAGCAGCCCTGGTAAGTTGTATGGCCGTTGCCTTAGTAAATAGTGGCTCTTAATGTGCAACATAGTTTAAAATAATGAACAAATATATTCTGATCATAATATTGCTGTTTACTCCTGTTTTGGGTAATTCTCAGGAAATTGCAGTTTTAAAGTACAACGGTGGTGGAGACTGGTATTCTAATCCTACTGCCCTACCTAATCTTATAGCGTTTTGCAATAAAGAAATTGGCACAAGACTGTCTCCTACGCCCAAGACTGTAGAAATTGGCAGTTCCGCTATTTTCCAATACCCTTATATACACATGACGGGTCATGGCAATGTAATCTTCACACAAGAAGAAGCAGACAATCTCAGAACCTATTTGGAATCCGGAGGTTTTTTGCATATCGATGACAACTACGGGATGGCGCCCTACCTAAAAAAGGAATTAACCAAAGTTTTTCCGAATATAGCGCTACAGGAAATAGGCACTAGCCACCCCATCTTTAATGAGAAATTTCCATTTCCCAATGGGTTGCCCAAAATTCATGAACACGATGGAAAAAGACCTGAGGCCCTGGGAATACTATATGAAAACAGGCTTGTACTCCTATTTACTTATGAATCAGATCTTGGAGATGGTTGGGAAGATGCCGAAGTACACAACGACCCGGAAGAGGTAAGAGAAAAGGCCTTAAAAATGGGAGCCAATATAATTTTATATGCCTTTAAAAGTTAGCCGATGAACTCTAAAATAATTAGCGATGGCATAATAAGAGCAGTTGGTATTCTTGTGGGAATTGCCCTAGCACTATATTTCCTCTACAAAATTCAAACCGTTCTTCTGTATATAGTTATTGCCGTAGTTATCTCCTTGCTTGGAAGGCCAATTGTCGTCTTCCTTAAAAAGAGGCTTAAACTCAACAATACCTTAGCTGTTATCACAACCATGGTACTATTTCTGGGTATCATTCTAGGGATTATTTCCATGTTCATTCCGTTAATTATTCAGCAGGGTAAAAACTTGTCCCTTCTTGAAATTGATAAACTCCAGCAAAATTTCAACAATCTCTATTTGGAAATAGTAAATTATTTTGGGTTCCGGACCCTTAGTCTGGAAGAGCAATTGACAGAATTTAATCTATTTACGAATTTAGATTTAAGTTTTATTCCGGATTTCTTAAATTCCCTTGTAGGGATTCTGGGTAGTTTAAGCGTGGGTGTTTTTTCGGTTGTGTTTATTGCATTTTTCTATCTTAAAGACAGCAAGCTTTTTAAGCAAAATATCCTCGTTCTAATACCCGACAGCAAAGAAGCCCGCCTTCTTTCGTCCTTTGAAACAATCAAAGAATTACTCTCCCGGTATTTTATAGGTCTGGTACTACAAATTTTTATCTTATTTGTTGTTTACACCACTGTATTGTTAATCTTCGGAATAGAAAATGCCGTTGTAATTGCCTTCTTATGCGCACTATTAAATTTAATCCCATACATCGGTCCTATTATTAGTGCAGCACTTATGATTTTGCTTACTATGTCTAGCAATCTTGGAGCAGATTTTAGCACTGTTATTTTACCCAAAACCGTCTTCGTAATGATTGGATTTAGCATCGGTCAGATCATAGATAATTTCTTCTCACAACCCTATATTTTTTCTAATAGTGTACGCTCTCATCCTTTGGAAATTTTTCTTGTAATTATTATCGGAGGTTTGTTGTTAGGTGTCGTTGGAATGATAATTGCCGTGCCCTCATATACCGTTATAAAAGTAGTTTTAAAGGAGTTTTATGCAGAAAATAAAATTGTAAAGTCTTTGACCAAAAATCTATAGTAAAACTTTGAATAAATTAATATTAAAGGCTGGTGCACAGAATATTATAAATAATTTTTTAGATACTGACATTGTGTCATTTGTACTAAAAAAGCCATTTTTAGCAGAAGTTTCCAACCAAGAATTGGCGCAGCAAATAGAAGCGAAGAAAAAATGCCAAAACAAACTTCCAACCTGGTTTAAAACTCCCAAAGTATACTACCCTGCCAGGCTTAATATTGAACAAAGTTCTTCCGAGCGCACGGCAAAATATAAAGCAACTTTGGTCCAGGGAGAATCGTTCCTGGATATCACTTGTGGATATGGTGTGGACGCTTATTATCTATCCAAAAGATTTAGCAAAGGAATTCTATGTGAGAAACAAGAAAACTTAGCCGAAATTGTTCGATATAATTTTAAAAATTTTGGCATTCATAACATCACCCTGTTAAACGAAGATGGAATTGATTATCTCCAGAACACGGGAAACAGATTTGATTGGATTTATGCAGACCCAGGAAGAAGACACGAACAAAAAGGAAAGGTTTTTAAACTTTCAGATTGCCAACCCAATATTCCTTTGTATTTAGAATTGCTATTTTCCAAATCAGAACGAATACTTCTAAAGACCTCTCCCCTTTTAGATCTAAGTATGGGAACTAGGGAATTAAAATGGGTACAAGAGATTCACGTCGTCGCAATTAACAATGAAGTGAAAGAACTACTGTGGGTTCTCGGTAGAAATGACACCCGTCCTTTGACTATCCACTGTTATATCTTATCTAATACAGGAGAGTTTAATTATCAATTTTCTCCAGAGGAAGAAAAAAGTATGGTATCCCAATACGATGCCCCTTTAAAGTATCTCTACGAACCCAATTCCGCCATATTAAAAGCAGGTGCGTTTAAAAGTATTGGAAAACATTACAATCTTCAAAAACTACATCAGCACACACACCTGTATACCTCCAATAATCGGATTGCGTTTCCAGGCAGAGTATTTCGAATTGATCAGGTGCTTCCATTTCATAAAAAAATAGCCAAGGACCTAGATCTTTCCGCAGCCAATATAAGTACTCGGAATTTTCCTGAATCGGTAGCATCCCTTCGCAAAAAAACAAAAATCAAAGATGGAGGGAATAAATACCTCTTTTTTACGACGGACCTCAACAATCGGCTTGTTGTTATAATTTGTTCTAAGATTTAACAAAAATGCGGTATATTTAAAGAAACAAACACCTAAACATTTACAACTACAAACCCTTTACATTCATGGAAACTAAAATCTTCAATATCAATCGTAGAAATTTTCTTAAAGGTGCTACGGCCGCAGCAGTTCTTTCTTCATTTGGAAGTTATGGATTCGAATTAATGTACCGAGATAAACCGTGGCGTGTCGGTTTAATTGGTGCAGGTTGGTATGGAAGCAGTGATCTGTTTAAGTTAATCCAGGTTGCTAATGTAGAGGTAATTGCTATAAGTGAGGTCGATAAGAATTTTGCAGCAGATACCGCCTCTATAGTAGCCAAAAGACAACGCTCTAAGAAGACACCAAAAATATACAACGACTATAGGGAGATGCTCAAAAATGAAGGCCTGGAAATAGTCGTGATAGGTTCTCCAGATCATTGGCATGCCCTACAGTGCATAGATTCCTTGAAAGCCGGTGCTCATGTTTATGTACAAAAACCAATAAGCGTAGATGTTTTAGAGGGAGAAGCCATGGTGGCTGCCGCCAGACATTACAATAGAGTGGTACAGGTAGGAACCCAAAGAAAAAGCACACCGCACCTTATTCACGCTAAGGAAAACATCGTAGACAAGGGACTCTTAGGCAAAATCTCGCATGTAGAAATGTGCTGTTACTTTCATATGAGGGCTAACGGTAATCCACCCGTACAAGAAGTACCGGACTTTTTGGACTATGAAATGTGGACCGGACCAGCACCTCTTCGACCATACGATGGCCTCCCACATAAAAGATGGTGGCGCACATTTATGGAATACGGAAATGGCATTATGGGCGATATGTGTGTACATATGCTCGATACGGTTCGATGGATGCTTCAATTAGATTGGCCCAACAAAATAAGTTCTACTGGTGGCATTTATGTACAAAAGGATGGGAAATCCAATATTGCAGATACGCAGTCGGCCATATTCGAATATGAAGAATTAAATTGTGTTTGGCAACATAGGAGCTGGGGCAATCCCGATGATCCTGAATACCCTTGGTCTTTTAAACTATTTGGTGAAAAAGGCACACTTTCTGGAAGTACGATGCAGTACGACTTTGTCCCTTATGACAAGGATCAGAAACCAATTCATATGGATGTGGTATACGAAAAAGAGAAATATCCTGAAGATCTTGAAGAAAAAGGCATTGAACTCAATGCTGCTCCCGCCACACGCTTGCATATGCTCGATTTTCTAAAAGCTATAGATCAAAAAACCTTACCTGTAGCAGACATAAGAGAAGGGCACGTCTCAACAGCAAGTTGTATACTTGCCAATATGTCCATGGAGTTACAACGCCCTTTGGTATATGATCCTAAAAAATTAGTTGTTGTAAACGATGCGGAAGCGACCGCCCTATTAAAAAGGCCATACCGAAGTCCATGGGAACACCCACATCCAGATCAATTTAAATAAACTATTTAAAATTAATTATCCACTGGGCTAACAATTCTGTCCATTGGTTTAGTTGGGGGTTACCACTTGCCAGGGAAAATCCATGTCCTCCTTTTGGATAGATATGAAGTTCTGCTTGTACGTCATTATCTATAAGGCCTTTATAAAACAATAAGCTATTTTCTGGCGGCACCCCTTTATCGTCTGTAGCATGAAAGAGAATTGTAGGAGGGGTCTCTTTATCTATTTGCAGTTCATTTGAAAAATGTCGAATATCCTCTTCCTGCGGCATTGGACCCAATAATGCTTCCAGTGAACCAGAATGTTTAGACGCAGAAACAAAGGAGATTACCGGGTAGACCAAAGCCATAAAATCTGGTCTTGCTGAAACGGCATCTGCCTTATCTATCGGAGAATAAACGCTTTCTTCGTAATGTGTGCCTAAGGTAGAAGCCAAATGCCCACCAGCAGAAAATCCGATCACACCAATGGCATTTTCGTCAATGTTCCATTGGGTAGCAGACGACCTAACCAAACGCATTGCTCTTTGTGCATCTTGCAATGGCACCACTTTTGGATTTTTTAGAGATTTAGATACCGGGAGTCGATATTTTACTACAATGGCTGCAATTCCTTTCGAGTTTAGAAACTTAGCGATATCAGAACCTTCCCAGTCGTATGCCAAGACATGGTATCCTCCTCCGGGAAAAATAAGCATTGCTTTGGTATTGCTGCTTCTTTTTGATGGTAGATACACTTCTATTTGCGGATACTGCACTTTACTTACCAAAAGAATCCCCTCATCTTTATGCTCCTCTTTCTCATCGCTTTTTATTCGATTAGGAACATTATCTGAAGGCCACAGAGGAATTATAGTATCCTGAGCGGTAATAGTATTGATGAAAAATAAGGCGAGAACACTGATAAGAATACTTTTAACCATAGACCTATTACTATTATAAATTATATTTTTTCACATGGCCAAACAAAATTGGCAATCGGATATTTACTGGCACCATCCAAATTATAATGCCACCACTCTGTTCGAATAGACCAAAAGCCATGTTTCTCCATTGTCTCCTTTAAAAGCTTTCTATTGTGCAATATATTCTGAGGTAAGTCCCTATTGTCGTGATATGCTCGTTTGCCAAAAAAGTCAAAATCGGTACCCATATCTACGAACTCCTCATCTAGTGTTACCAAGGTAATATCGACAGCACCACCCTTATTATGTATAGAACCCTTTACAGGATTCGCTACATACTGCGGGTTAGGAACCAATTCCCACATTTTATACTGCACAGCGTTTGGTCGGTAGCAATCGAAGAATTTTATTTTATAACCCTGCTCCATAAATTCCTTATTCGCTCCAAGCAACGCCTTAGCAGTTTTTACACGGACATAGCATTCTGCACAAGGATATACTTTTGCTTTTAAGAAATTATTATTGGTAGCATAACGCATATCATAACTAAATGCATCGCTAAAATCTGCCAATCGAATGAACATAGTATCCGGCAAGCTCAGGAGTTTTTTTTCTGGTTGTTCTTCTGGTTCCTTTTCAACAACAACTTTTACTTCTTCCTTTTTTTCTTTTTTAAGAACACTGACATTTTCTGCGTTCTTTTCTTTTCTTGCTCTTTCCCCACAAGAGAAAAGAAGAAATGCCAGGGCGCCGTAAAATAAAAAGGCAATAGCACAACGATACAACATAGACCAGAACCTCATAGGGAAGTTATTCTTTAATAGCTTCAGCAAAACGTTTAAAAAATTCATTATACACAAATGGTTTGCCCTTTTTAGGATTTCCATCTTCCCCTCTTCTGACAAATACTAAATCCCATTCCGGAATAACAAAACACATATTATTGTGTAAACCACTTGCATAATAAAGCGATTTTGGAGCATCTGGCATATGGTATTCTCCATTGGTCATAATCCCATTTACCCACCAATTGTAACCGTAACATCCCCTTCCATCGACATTATTACGGTCCGTATTTGCAATTACTTTGGCAGAAACCTGATTTTGCGTTGCTTTTTCGATCCATTCTTTAGACAACAATTGTTTTCCTTTCCAATTACCCTCGTTCAAGTAAAAATGTCCAAATCTTGCCAACTGTTCCGCGTTTATAGTTACGCCAGTACATCCATTGTTTAACGGAATTCCATTATACTCCTCATCCCCCCACCATTCGTATTCTCCTATGCCTATCTCCTTTCCGATATTTTCATCAAAAATACTTTTTAAAGTTCGATTGGTTTTTACGGTTAATAGCCGACCAAACATCATTTGAGCCTCATCCCAATAAGCATATTCTTTGCCCGGTTCAAACAGCGCTGTGTCTATCGCAAAAGGTGTCCAGGACCAATCTGCACTTGGTTCATTCCACCTGCTATCGCCTTTGGCACTATAGCCTGAAGTCATACTTGCGAAATGCTTTAACTGTACTTCAGGGTAAAAGGCGGTCAGAGAAGAATCTATATCCTTTGCATACGTATTTTCAGATACAACACCCTGATCCTGTAAAATTCCCAAAACAGAGCTCGTAAACGATTTACTCGATGAATAAATGTTGTGTTTTTTATAAATACTATCGCCCTTGTAGATAACATAACCTTTACGGACAATAAATACCTCTTCTAACCCATCTTCGCCCGACTCTGAAGCTAAATAATCTAAGGCTTCTTGCATCTTATTTGCATCAACACCGAGTTCCTTCGGAGATTTTTCTTCCCATTTTTCCGTTGGAAACACCATAGTCAATTCAGATGAATTATCACAGGAACACAAAAGGGTGGAACAGATACCTGCAGAAATTAAAAAAAAATTGAAAATAAGTCTGTTCATTGTAAGAAAATTGGATACTCGCTAAAATAAGTAATAAATAATTTAGAAAGCAATCCAGAAGGTAAATTACCCTTGGTATAAATTTTATTCTTGTAAAACATACTACGGTAATTCTTATCTTTCTGCAAGAATACAAACAGCGCCTATAATTCAACCAACACATTTTATAATAGCAAACCGAAAATGAAATATGCCTTTTTACTTACTGTCATCCTCCTAATGAATAGTTGCAAGAGTACAACCAAAGAGAGTAAAGGTGACAAAAGTTTGGACCAACCTAACTTTATTATTATCATGGCCGATGATCAAGGTTGGGGAGATTTAGGAAGTAGCGGCAATAAAAATATCCAAACGCCTAATATTGACCAGCTCGGACTAGAAGGAGCTTCTTTTGAAAATTTTTATGTACAACCCGTATGTTCCCCTACACGTGCCGAACTATTGACTGGTATTGAATATCCAAAACTGGGGGTTTATGACACTTCTGCCGGAGGAGAACGCATGAATCTTGGACCAGCTACTATTGCAGAAGTATTGCAAAAGGCAGGATATGCCACTGCAGCCTATGGGAAATGGCATAACGGAATGCAGCCGCCTTATCACCCAAATTCGAGAGGTTTCGAAGATTATTATGGCTTTACTTCAGGACACTGGGGAAATTATTTTGGCCCCATGCTAGAACACAATGGAAAACTGGTAAAAGGGGAAGGATATCTAGTAGATGACCTGACAAATCACGGAATCGCATTTATGGAAGAGCATAAAGACGAACCCTTTTTTTTGTATTTACCACTGAATACCCCGCATAGCCCAATGCAGGTTCCTGATGCCTATTGGAATGCTTTTAAAGACAAAAACCTGGTATCGAAATTCAGGGAACCCCAAAAAGAGGATGAATTATTTACCAAGGCAGCCCTAGCCATGGTAAGCAATATTGATGATAATGTAGGTCGTATTATGGAAAAATTAGACAGCCTTCAACTTAGTGAAAACACCATCGTAATTTATTTATCAGACAATGGTCCAAATAGCTACAGATATAATGGAGGCATGCGTGGAAGGAAAGGATCTGTAGATGAAGGTGGAGTACGCTCCCCATTTTATGTGCGTTGGCCTAATAGAATTAAAAAGGGTAAAAAAGTAAAAGAAATAGCTGGTGCTATTGATCTTATGCCAACAATTACCAAAATAATTAATAATAGTGCAAAACCGAAAACTTCCTTTGATGGGAAAGATCTTTCACCATTACTATTAGAGGATGGGGCAAACTGGGAAGATCGTTTGCTATACCACCATTGGAATGGCAAAACCAGCGTGCGATCTCAAAAATACCGATTAGACGATGAAAATAGACTTTATGACATCGAAGCCGATAGAGGACAAAATAACGATATATCCCAGGAGTATCCGGAAGTTACAGCTCAACTAAAGAAGCAAAAAGAAAACTGGCTTAAATCCGTAGTACCTTCAGAAAAAGATGATAGACCTTTCACCCTCGGTTACAGCAAGTCCGTTTACACCCAACTTCCGGCACGAGATGGCATCCCTAGCGGAAATATCAAAAGAAGTAATCGATGGCCAAATGATTCCTTTTTCACCAATTGGACTAGCGAAAAGGATTCCATTAGCTGGGATGTAGAAGTACTTTCTAGCGGTACTTATGTAGTAGAAGTATATTACACCTGTGGCGAAGAAGCCATAGGTAGCACCTTAAGCTTGAGTCATGCTAAAAATAAAATTTCACAAAGTATATCCAAAAGCCATGACCCGCCATTAATAGGACGTGAAGAGGACAGGGTACCCAGAATGGAGTCTTATGTAAAAGATTTTATTCCCTTGTCCATGGGCAAAATTGAGTTACAAAAAGGTAGGAGTACTATGTCTTTAAAACTCTCTGATTTGAATGCTGCTCAAGGTCCGGATATACGCTTACTTCTGTTCGAAAAAATGCAATAACCCGAATAGATAACAAAACAAAAAGTCTATTTGGATTTTGCCAACTTCATGGAAAATCCCCCGAATGGTGGCACTTTAATTTTAATTTTGCTGTCCTTTTGGACTTCAACAGATTTTATGGCAAAGGTTTCATCGCTTTCTCCATCTTCGATCAAACGAACCTCATAAAGCCCACTTTTAAGAAAATGGAATGGAATAGTCATTTCTTTTTCTTTATCGGCACCATTAATCCCGGCTACATACCATAACGCGCCTTTTCTTCTTGCCAAACTAACATGGCTACCCGGATATCCATCTATTAAAACTGTATTATCCCAAGCAACTGGTACTTCTTGTAAAAACTCCTTCACCTTTGGTTCGAGGCTACGATAGGATTCTACTCTATCGGCAAAATGCTGAATCCCCGATTCAAAGAGTACTGCCAATGCCAGT
Source organism: uncultured Eudoraea sp. (assembly GCA_964636005.1). Taxonomy (GTDB): domain Bacteria; phylum Bacteroidota; class Bacteroidia; order Flavobacteriales; family Flavobacteriaceae; genus Eudoraea. Next base: position 31,258 of record CAZWPZ010000061.1, on the reverse strand, counting down.
TCATGAGAATAGGTGGTACTATGCGGATAGGTTTGATCCGAAAAAGTAACGGGGGTATAATCCATGGATCCCAATAGATTTCTGGTAAACGGTAAAATCGTATTTTGGGAAGGGGCATAATCCGGGTATTCCTTAGAAAAACTATAGGTTTCCGCACCTCGAACACTTTCCATAGTCATGAGATTCGGATAGGTTCTGGACCACCCCCTGGGGATCGTTGCGCCATGAAAATTGACTAGAATCTCATTATCGGCTGCGTCTTTAAGAATATCTTCATACTGCTGAATAATATGCGGTTTATCACTTTGAAAGAAGTCGATTTTAACACCTTTTACTCCAAGATCCCTTAATTTCTTAAACTCCGCTCTTCTGCTTTCTGCCAAATGCATTCTATCTCTGGGGCCTTCCGTTACTGTATTATGGGGGCCACCGGAATTGTACCATACGAGGATTCCAACACCTCTCTCTTTACCGTATTCCACAATATCTTTTAAATCCCCGTCAGGCATGGTTTCCCAATTCGCATCTACCAAAAAATATTCCCATCCCATTTCTTGCGCCAAATCAATAAAAGGAATCATTTTCTCATAACTTCTGCTGCTATCATGATCGGACCACCAACTCCATGATGCCCTTCCCGGCTTAATCCAGGAAGTATTTTTTATCACAGAAGGTTCGGCTAGTCTTTTGACCATTTTAGAAGCCACAATAGTGCTGAGATTTTCTCCTATAATGGCAAAACGCCAGGGCGACTCCCAACCAGAATTATTTAGAGGCGCTGTAGAACCCTGCCCCATTGCTTCTTCCTTCTCAGGAAGTCGAATACGATACCCCCCGTCTTTTTCTGCTTGTAGATGAGCTCCATAAAAGCCATTCATTGCACCCGCTTCCGATAGTAGTATCCAGTTATCACCTGATTTAAATAGCCCTGGAAAGCACCATCCTTCCGTATTCGGAGAAGACGCACCAATAGGAACCTCTGCAAGGAAGTACTTCTCATAGGCTGGGGTCCATTTACTAATGGTATCATAGGGTTGCAACCAGGCTTCACCAGTAGAGGCAAAATTAAAACTGCTTAATTCTTCTTCGATGGTAAAAGTTTTTGCGTTTGTCTCTGGATATTTATACTTAAAGGCAAAGCCGTCATCGTATGCCCTGAAGGTTACTTCTAATTTAGTACCGTCAGCAGTGCGAAAGAGCCAGGTCTTTTGATTGGCAAGGTTCTTAATACGAGAAGCCTTTCCCGTAAGCACAGAAAAAGTTTCCTTTACCTCCGTTATCTCCCCAACTTCCTCCAGCGTAAACCCACCAGACAAATCGCCATCTTTGGCCTTAAAACCTAATATGGAGGTTTTAATGACATCCGTCAGCACCTTCCCATTTAAAGTAGCAACTTTATAGCCTAACTGGCTGCCTAAACTATCTGACGTAATAAAAACGGTGAGATGAAGCGAACTATCTGGAGAATGTAACCTCCATTCATTCAATGGTTCACTTTCTTTACACGATAAAAGAAAAAATACACTTAAAAAGACCCCAAGTCCTATACGTTGGAGAAATTTAATAGCAAATAGACCAATGCAAAGCATCAAATAAGGGATTTTAGAAGTTTAACAACTTAGGGTTCATAATGCAAAACGTCTGTATCTAGGTACCCAATACGTTCTGCCTTTGCATCAAAAACTGTGTTTTTTGGTAGTGGACTGGTATATACCTGCCAAATGGAGTCTTCTGGGACTTTCCAGACAATGGTAGCATCGTTTTTAGGCGCAACCAATTCAATACCCTTTTCACTCTCAACTAACTCCAAAGGTTTTAGTTTTGGCTGCTCTTCATCTACGAGCCATCTTGAGATTAATTCTTTTTCTAGAACCTCACCTAAATCGTTAGTTTCTTTTATCCAATCCTTTAAAAGCTTTCTAAAATGAAGCAAGGAATCCCTGTAAGCAGGGTCCTGGGCAAGGTTATGTAACTCCCATGGATCTTTTTTTAAGTCGTACAACTCTTCCTGAGGTTTAGTCGGATGCAACCAAAGGGCTTGTTCTTCATTTAACTGATTCGAAGCATAAAGTTCTCTTAAATTCTGCATCATAGGCATCTGTTCCCTGTAGGAAACGGCCATAGCATGACTGATGGTAGTATCAAAACTATGAATGTACTTCATATTTTCAGATCGTATGGCTCTTAAGCGATCATACTTTTCATCAAAACGATCGGAACTATAGTAGATATACTTTGGTTTTTTGGCATTTTCAAATTCCCCGAAAAGTGCAACGCCCTGCATAACTTTTGGGGGTTCAATTCCCGCAATGGATAAAACGGAAGGAGCCAAATCAATAAAGCTCATAAACTGATCATCTCGGGTACCGGCATTTTCCTGCCCAGGAAATTTAATTACCATAGGGACCTTAGTTCCTGTTTCGTACAGAGCTCTCTTATGTCTGGGAAAAGGCCCACCATGATCTCCGTAAAAGAAAATATAACTGTTCTCGTACAGCCCGTCTTCTTTCAGTTGTGCAATAACTTCTCCGATCTGGTCGTCCAGCCTTTTTAAATTACTGTAATTTACAGCAATATCGTGCCTAACTACATCATTATCCGGGAAATACGGAGGTATCTGCACCTCATCTGGAGAAACAAAAAGACTATCTTTTCCTCGTTTCCATATTTGAGATTCATGACATACTGCAAAATTAAAAACAGTAAAAAATGGTTGGTCGGCTTCTTTTTTTCTCCAGTGTCTTCTCGGACTACTTTCGTCCCAAGCTGCATCTGTTTTTGCGAAATTATAATCCTCCTTAGGACCATTGGCGCAATAATATCCTTCTTTCCTGAGGTACTCTGTAAACATTTTTACCCCTTCCGGTACCAAAGGAGAGTAACTAGGGATTCCTATCGTGGGTTCATTGTTTTTTCCTCTCCAGGATGCATGGGTTCGCATATTATGCGTGCCTAAGGTCGTTGGATACAGTCCGGTAATGATTGCACTTCTGGCAGGCGCACAAACCGGAACGGGAGAGTAAGCATTGTCAAAAATGACACCATCGTTTGACAACTGCTGCAAATTAGGCAATGCAATCGTACTATCGCCATACATTGGAAACCATTGAGGAGACTGATCTTCAGCTACCAACCAAATTATATTCGGTTGATTCTGTTTTTCTTCTTTACTGGGCGTATCCGAGCAGGAAACAAATAGAAGCAGGACCAGCCCCATAGAAGCCAGTCTTTGGATTAGATAACTCATTTGGAGGCTATAGTTTTTCTAGGAATCGAAGACTTTGTGGCACCTGTTCTACAACTCTGGAGCATTCGTCTTCGATAAACATATATTTTACAACCCCAAGTTCCTTGGCTCGCTTCACCACACCAGCGATATCTACTTGCCCGGTTCCTAGTACCACATTGGTTTCAACATCTTCATGACCGGTATTATTTCCTTCGACTCCATGCTCCATATCTTTTAAGTGTAACAAAACTATCTTATCTGGATACCGGTTGAGTAAGGCAAGCGGGTCTTCTCCTCCATGGTGCACCCAATAGACGTCCATCTCAAAAGCAAAGTGCTTGGCATTTTTCGCCATATAATCAAATAAGGTGCCGCCTTTATAGGGTCTAAATTCGTAGCCATGTGCATGATAAGCTAAGGTAATTCCTTCTTTTTCCAAGACTTTACCTGCCTTGTTAAAAACTTCGGTTGCTTCTTTGGTCTTAGCAATATCGAAGACATTTCCTTCATGAGGAATCCAGGCACACATAACATATTTGGCATCAAAGGTTTTGGCATTGGCCAATACCTTATCTACATTATTTTGTAAATCCTCATAGCTGCTGCCTACGCTTACCATATCCAACTTATTTTTATTGAGTAAAGCCTTGTACTCATCCATTGGTAAACCGTAGGTACCGCCTCCTTCTATTTTCTCAATTCCCCATTGGTTAATGAGCTCTAATGTGCCAGGCACATCCTCCTTGAACTGATTTCTCAGACTATACAGTTGTAGCCCTACTTCCTGTGCTCCCAAATAGGAACAACAAAAAACAATTAAAAGAATACTGGATATTTTTTTCATTTTTTCTTCGTTAAAGGTTGTTTTTATGTTTACCAGTAGGACGCTCTTGATGCACAACCTACTCTTATTTTAATTCTTTAAGGTATTTTAGGCTCAACGGAATCTGCTCTACCGATCTGGAGGATTCATCTTCAATAAAAAGATATTCTAATCCCATTTTTTTTGCTTCTTTTACCACTGCCTCAATATCGATCTGTCCAGTTCCTAAGACTACGTTGGTCTCCACGTCTGAGGACCCATTCTTATTCCCTTTCACACCTTTTTGACAATCTTTAAGGTGCATTAGTTTAAATTTACTTGGATACTTTCGCAACCATTCTACCGGGTCCTCGCCAGGATGCGCAAACCAATAAACATCCATTTCAAAATCGAAGTTCTTGGCATTCTTGATCATATAATCCATTAAGAGCTCTCCTTTGTATTCCCCGAATTCATAGCCATGAGGATGGTACGTTAGCGTGATGCCATTGTTTTTAAGCATTTTACCTGCCTTATTAAATACATCCAGCGCCTTTTTGGTATCCGATATGGTAAAGGTATTTCCCTCATGTGGGATCCAGAAACATACTACGTATTTCGCTCCATAGGCATTAGCTCTGGCCAGCACACTCTCAGGGGTTTTCTCAAGCTCATCATAGGGGGCGCTAATACTAACCATTTCAAGGTTATTTTTATCCAAAAGGGCTTTATACGCTTCAAAACCAAGGTTATACGTTCCATCGTTCCCATCTTCTATTTTGGTTATCCCCCATTCATTAATCTTGGCGAGCATTCCTTCGACATCATCTTTCATCTGGTTTCTTAAGCTGTAAATTTGAAGACCGATTTCCTGTGCATGCATAGAGCCCAAGCTAAAAAGTATTACACAAATTATTAGGAATTTTTTCATCTGAATCTCTTCTTGAAAATTACGTTTATTCCGTTGACCATTTAGCGGTTGTTTACTTTAGGTCAACAAATTGCCATTTTCGTCCCACTCTGCTATAACCCCTCGCTTGCTCTGATCGATGCACTTCGCCAACCATTCCGGTTCGTATGCAACTCCGTGCTGCTCCAATACGTCTTCTGGCACGCCATCCCAAACATTTGGTGTATTCCCGACATAACCCAAGTCCGCAATACCATTTTCTGATGTATAATAGCCCGTCAGGGTTAAGTTTCGCATAAGCGCGAAAAACTGGACCTCCATGGGATGTTCCCGCATTGGTATTTTAGCATCATAGAATGCTATTTGGTCGAGAATTTCTTTTTGATTTTCTTCTGGAGCACTCTTAAATTCTACTCCAAATCGAGTATTACTCTGATGATCCAACCACATTAATCCACCGCGAAGATCTGTTTGAAGTTCTGGAACATCCTTGGCCATAAATTCGATAAATTCGGGCACCTCAGCATCAATTGGGCCGCCAAATTCTTCATCTGGAGGGAGAATTAAATTGCAGAGCACTGCTATGGTCGAAAGTTCGTGCTCATTAAAAAATTGCTCCTTATTTAACTTGTCAATTAACTCCTTTTCTTTTGGAGTTCTACCGAAACTCCCACTTTCTTTTGCGCCGGCAGACAAAGCCTCCTCTTGTGCCTCTTTGGGGGCACATCCATGTATAGCCAATCCACCAGCTACAGAACCCAGAAGTATCGATTTTAAACTATTTCTTCTATCCATAATCAGATGTTTTGCTGTTTTAACTGTTCAACAATATAATCAGACGCACGCCATGAAAGGGCTAAAATTGTCCAGGTACAGTTTTTATCTGCCTGAGAGACAAATGGCCCTGCATCGGTAATAAAAACGTTGTTAACGTCGTGCAGCTGTTGAAATTTATTCACCACGGAACGCTTTGGATCATCTCCCATCCGCGTTGTACCAACCTCATGAATAATACTACCAGGGGTAGACAAACCGTAGTCCTCTTCTTTAGATGGGGTGTCTCCCAGAACTTCTCCACCCATATTGTGAATTAGTTCTTCAAAAGTAGCTTGCATATGTCTTGCCTGATTTCTCTCAAAATCGGACCATTTATAATTAAATTTAAGAACAGGAATACCGAATTCATCAACCGTGGTAGGGTCAATTTCACAGTAATTATCCTCCCGTGCAATAGCCTCTCCTCTTCCTCCAAATCCTAAAACAGAACCATAATACTTTTTTACGTCTTTTCGAAGACCTGCGCCATATCCGCCCGTACTTAGACCAAAGAATTTATTGAACTCATTGGGGTTAAAGCCAAAGCCATAATTTGGCATATGAATACCTCCCCAAACTTCAATATGATACCCCCTCGGAAAGTCCAGATTCTTGTTGTCTAACCACCAGGGTGAATACACATGCATTCCCCCTACACCATCTTCATTATACATTTTTCTATTCATCAAATCCGGAATGAAACCAGCTCTACTACTACCAGTAGAATCATGGAGATATTTACCTACAAGATTACTGCTGTTTCCCAGTCCGTTCGGATGTTGTTTACTTTTCGAGTTCAGCAAAATTCTCGCTGAACTACAGGCAGATGCAGCCAGTACTACAACCTTTCCTTTAAGCACATATTCTTTCCTGTCGTCCTTACTAATATACGATACGCCAGTCGCCTTTCCTTCTTCATTGGTCTGTACTTCTCTCACTACCGAATTAACGAACAAGTCAACCTGTCCCCCACTTTTTTGGGCTGGAAAAATAAGGCAAGAACCGGCGGAAAAATCAGCATAAACCTGACAGGAACGAGAGCATTGACCACAATAAAAACAGACACCTCTATCGTTGTTTATTTTTTTGGTAAGCATAGACATTCGAGAAGGATAAACCGGAATTTTCGTCTTTCTGGCTCCTTTTATATAAAATAACTCATGAAGCCTTGGCTTGGGTGGAGGCAAGAAAAATCCATCCGGGTCGTTTGGCAGTCCCTCGTTGGTTCCGAATACCCCGATAAGTTTGTCGACTTTATCGTAATAGGGCTTAACGTCTTCATATCCTATAGGCCAGTTATCCCCCAGGCCATCTACATCTTTATGTTTGAAATCTTTAGGTCCAAATCTAAGGGATATCCTACCCCAGTGATTGGTCCGGCCTCCGAGCATATGAGATCTAAACCATTTAAATTTAGTTCCTTCGGCATGTGTATAGGGCTCTCCTTCAATTTCCCATCCGCCATAGGCCATATCAAATTCCCCAAAAACCCGGGTCGTCCCGGCACCCCTTCTGGGCGATTCATAGGGCCACTTTAATTGTGTTTGTTGTTCTGGATTGGCAGGATCAAAATACGGACCCGCCTCTACAACTGCCACCTTAAAGCCAGCATCTGCCAAGACTTTGGCAGACATTCCGCCCCCAGCACCAGATCCTACTATTATCGCATCGTATTGTTTTGCTGTTTCTTTTATTTGCATAAGTTATTGCTGTTCTATTCTAATAACTGCTTAAATTACATTTTTTATTTCAATTAAATGCTTTTTAGAAGTTAATGATAAAAATTAGGAATAAATTGACGAATTACTGCTAGAGACAGAGACAAATACCCATCTCTTTTCTAGTGTAATCCATTATAACACTCTGCGTATTCCAGAAAAATCCTGACGATATTCCGTGGGCGTTCTCCCTTTGTTTTTCCGAAAAACTCTATTAAAATTAGCAATACTGTTAAACCCACAAGTAAAAGCTATCTCTGATATACTTAAATCCTTTTCTATTAGCCATTTAGACGCAAAACCAATACGTACATCATTCACATATTCAACAAAAGTTTTACCCGTACACTTTTTAATAAAACGATTAAAGGAAACCGTACTCATATTCATAATTTCGGAGACCTCCTGCAGGGTCAATTTCGAGGCATAATTATTCTGAACATGGTTGTAAAGGGTTTTTAATTTATCATTGTATTCGAAATTGTCTAAATGTATGGTCGTTGTAGACAAAAGCCTTTGATTTCTACTGGTAGAAAGGTCGTAAAGAATAGAAAATAGTTCTAAGAAATAATCGATACCACCCATCTTGGAAACCTTTGCTATTCGAGGCATCATTTGCTGTGCCGTTTCCTTGGAAAAAGAGATACCATGGGTAGAACGATCTAGCATATCCTTAAGCGGTTTAATAATTCTCCTTCCTAAAAATTTAGACTCGAATAAATCGTCGTGGAACTGAATGGTAATCTCATGAATATTTTCAGAGGTGCAATTGTGTTGTTCCCATCCATGAAAGAGATTAGAACCGATTAAAACCAATTCAAAATCATCTACCTCTTCTATACAGTCTCCCACAATTCTTCTCAAACCTTTCGCCTTATCGATAAAGTTCAATTCGAACTCTGGATGAAAGTGTATCGGGTAATCAAAAACATCCTTATGCCTGTCAAAAACAAGAAAACTATCTTCCTTTGTTAAAGGAGTAATTTCACGATGAATTTTTTTTAAAATTTCCATTAATTGGTTTTAATTCTGTTTATTTTAGGTTGCAATTTGATAAAATAATATCATGACAATATTAACAATTATTTTAGATTTGACCTCTATCTTGTTAAAATTTAAGCTACTTTTTGTGCAAATACGTAATAAATAAGGGTTTAAATTAGCATTTTGGATTTTACTTAAAATTTAAAAACTCCATGTTGACTATATAGTATATGCTAAAAGGAATAGATATAATAATCATCTTGCTATACCTGTTGGCAACCATTTTAATTGGGTTAGTACTGCGTAAAAAAGCGCAAAGGAGCAAGGACGATTATCTTCTCGGGGGCAAGTCCCTACCCTGGTATATGCTGGGCCTATCCAATGCTTCAGGAATGTTCGATATTTCGGGCACCATGTGGTTGGTTACCCTCACTTTTGTGTATGGCCTTAAAAGCATATGGATCCCTTGGTTATGGCCTGTATTTAATCAAATATTTTTAATGGTCTATTTGAGCGCATGGCTCAGACGCTCTAATGTGACTACAGGAGCGGAATGGATTCTCTTTCGATTTGGAGAAGGGAAAGGCGGTAGATTATCTCATTCTGTAGTCGTGGCATTTGCCATAGTTAGCTGCCTCGGTTTTCTGGCCTATGGTTTTATCGGACTAGGCAAGTTTGTTGAGATTTTTATTCCATGGGAAATGGTAAGCGCTTATATCCCATTTGATGTTCCCTTGGCCTACGTACCCCATTTTTATGGCACCGTATTTACCTTGTTTGCCGTTTTCTATTCCGTTTTAGGAGGAATGTCTGGAATTGTCTGGGCAGATTTACTACAATTTACCATAATGACCATTTCCTCATTTGCCATTGCCTTTATTGCTTGGCAAGCTGTTGGGAGTACTGCTCTTCAGGTACCCGAGGGATGGATGAGTCCCTTTTTTGAATGGCAATTAGACCTCGACTGGAGTGGTATTATAGCGGAAGTAAATAGCAAGATTGAGTCCGATGGCTATTCTCTATTTGGTTTGTTTTTTATGCTCGTGGTTTTTAAAGGCATTTTAGCCAGCATTGCAGGACCAGCTCCTAACTATGACATGCAAAAAATTCTGTCCACAAAATCTCCTAAAGAGGCTGCCAAAATGAGTGGTTTTGTTTCTCTTGCCCTTATGCCTACCAGATATCTGATGATTGGCGGTTTTGCTATTCTGGGAATACTCTATTATGACCAGCTCGATTTAAATAGAGCGGGAGCAATCGACTTTGAAAATATTTTGCCTTCTGCAATAAGCAATTTTGTCCCTGTTGGACTGATGGGGCTGCTTCTAGCCGGATTATTAGCAGCATTTATGTCCACTTTTGCAGGAACTTTAAATGCAGCACAGGCCTATTTGGTAAATGATGTTTATTTACGGTATAATAAAGAGGCCAAACCCGTACAGGTAAAAAGGATGAATTATGCCACAGGAGTACTTGTGGTGATCGTAAGTATTGTGCTTGGTTGTTTTATCGAAGACGTCAATTCGATCACCCAATGGATAGTATCCGCACTTTGGGGAGGCTATGTGGTATCGAACACCTTAAAATGGCATTGGTGGCGTTTTAACGGCAATGGATATTTTTGGGGTATGTTGTCTGGTCTCATCCCGGCAATCTTATTTCCACTAGTGTTTCAAGAAACTTTAGAGCTGTATTTATTCCCCCTTCTATTACTCATAACAGCTTTGGGCTGCATCATAGGGACGTATACCGCACCACCCACTAAGGAAGCTGTACTAATTGAATTTTACAAAAGAACCAGACCCTGGGGTTTCTGGAAACCCATTTTAAAGGAGATTCTTAAAACCCAGCCTGATTTTAAAAGGAATACACTATTTAAGAGAGACATGTTCAATGTATTTATCGGAACCGCTGCGCAAACATTCCTTGTTATTATTCCCTTATACTTAATCCTGCATGAATACACCTCACTTTGGATATCCCTTTTGCTATTTGCTATTTGTGGATGGATCCTAAAGCGATATTGGTGGAACACTTTAGACGAGCAACAGTAAAAAAATGAACACAATCAAAAACGCAGACATTGTGCAAAAACGAGATCTTTCTGAGCTCTTGGAAGAGCATAAAACCTTTCTCGAAACACCGAACGAGATAACATCTATTTATAATGGTATATATAATAGGTATAAAAATCCGGTAATAACAGCTAAACACGTTCCGCTGGAATGGCGCTTCGATTTCAATAAAACTACCAATCCACACTTACTGGAACGTATTGGTGTTAATGCCACTTTTAACGCTGGTGCCATTAAATGGAAAGACAGCTATGTTCTGGCTGTTCGGGTAGAAGGAAGTGACCGGAAGTCGTATTTCGCCTTTGCAGAAAGTCCTGATGGAATTAGTAATTTTAAATTCTGGAAAGAACCACTGCTGCTGCCACAACTCGAAGAAAAAGACACCAACGTATACGACATGCGCTTGGTAGCTCACGAAGATGGTTATATATACGGAATCTTTTGTACTGAAAGGAAAGACCCAAGTGCAAGTTTGGAAGATACCTCTGCTGCCGTAGCAAATGCAGGATTTATAAGGTCGAAAGATTTGGTTCATTGGGAAAGACTGCCCGACTTAATTTCTAAGGCGAAGCAACAACGCAATGTCACCTTGCATCCAGAGTTTATCAACGGAAAATATGCCCTTTATACCAGACCACAAGACGGATTTATTGAAACAGGTTCTGGAGGAGGAATTGGCTTGGGCTTTGTAGAGGATATGAAGAATCCTAGAGTGATGAACGAGAAAATCATTTATCCTAAAGCCTACCATACTATATATGAACTCAAAAATGGTTTGGGACCCTCCCCATTAAAAACAAAAGATGGATGGTTGCATTTGGCGCATGGTGTTCGGAATACGGCAGCCGGACTTCGATATGTCTTATACCTATTTATGACCGACCTGGAAGACATTACAAAACTGATACATCAGCCTGCAGGGTATTTTATGGCCCCGAATGATGAAGAAATTATTGGGGATGTTGGCAATGTACTCTTTTCCAACGGTTGGATTATGGATAAAGATGGTAGCGTTTTTATTTATTACGCCTCCTCCGATACGAGAATGCACGTGGCTACCTCACATATAGATATATTGGTTGATTATTGTATAAATACCCCACCAGATAAAATGTACAGCAACGGTTCTATAGAAAACATACTTGACTTAATTGCGAAAAACAAAAACAATATATAAAAGTGTTCCCCTATCCGCTCACCTGTATTATTTGAATTAGTGTAACATTTTCTGCATGGATGAATACTTCCATAGAAAATGAATATTACAAAGGATAAGACTGAACAACCATTAGAATTATCAGTGGCGTAGATACAATTCCTTTTGATTCCCTGTCAAAAGGAATTGTTATTTAATCTGGTTACCATATAAGAAAAGGCACAAGCCAGCGTTATGCATTGGCAATTATTTATATATATAACAAATTGGTAAAAAAAAATTAATTGAATAATAAATGACAAAATATTACCATCTAACTTTACATAATTCGCAGAATTTTATTAATATTATCAAAAATTTATAGTTTTTTTTAACAGTTTTCGAAAACGTTTTCGAAAATTTGTGATTTAAAACTATGATATTCAATCATTTAAAGCTAACTAAACAACAAACGATTATGATTCTAAAAAGTGATTATCATTCGTTAAAGCTCAACTTCAGTAGAAAAAAGAAGACTGTAGGTAGGGCTTTTTCATTACTTCTTGGTCTTGTTTGTTCCTATGCTATTGCAGCACCGACAACAAGTCCCAACACAGTAACAACGATTGAAGCATTTCAATCAACAATTTCAGGAACAATTACCGATGCAGACGGTGTTCCACTTCCAGGTGCAAACGTGGTTGTAAAAGGTACCACTACTGGTACTGCTGCTGATTTCGACGGAAACTATACTATTCAGGCTAGTTCTGGCGACGTTCTTGTGTTTACTTACACAGGGTACAACAATAAAGAAGTTACCGTCGGTAGCGAAACTACTATCAGTGTAGTTCTGGAGGAAGGACTTGCACTAGATGAAGTTGTTGTAACAGGTTATGCTGTAGAAACAAAAAGAGAAACAACTGCAGCGGTTTCTATTGTGAAAGCAGAAGAATTAGCTGCTATTCCGTCTGGTAACGTCGAACAGCAATTAGCTGGTAGGGTTGCAGGGGTTACCGTAATTACAAACGGTCAGCCAGGTACTGCTTCTCAGGTACGTGTCCGTGGATATGGTGGTTTTGGTGGAAACCAGCCATTATATGTAGTAGACGGGGTGCCTGTGCAGGATATCGGATTCTTAAGTCCAGATGATATCGCTACAACTACGGTACTTAAAGATGCGGCAGCAGCTTCCATTTATGGTGCAAGAGCAGCAAACGGGGTAATCGTTTATACTACTAAGCAAGGTTCTAGAAGTTCTCAGAAAGCGAATGTATCCATCAATATCCAAAGTGGTTTTACAGATCCTAACGTAGCAGGGTCTCCAAAAATGTTAAATCCACAGGATATGGCAGACTGGACACATATTGCCTATAGAAACAATGCAGCAGCAAACGGTACGGAACCACAATACACACATCCACAGTACGGCCCTAATGCTGTGCCAAGATTTCCAGACTATCTGCATGCAGATGGGCAAAATGGTGTTTTTGAAGCGGATGTAGATTTAGCACAAATCGCGGCAAATTATGCAGCCGACCCAGAAAATGTATTCCTTATCAGACCAAATTTAGCAGGAACAAACTGGTATAAAGAAATTACCAGGGTTGCTCCAGCCTTAAGAGCAAATATTGGTTTTGATGGTGGAAATGAAAATAGCAGATACTATGTAGGTTTAAGTGCCCAGTTGTTAGACGGTATCTTACTTGCTAACTCACAAGAAAGATATACTGCTCGTTTTAACTCGGAATTCGACTTAACGCCTTGGTTAAGTATTGGAGAAAATCTTCAGTTCACCTACAATTCTGTAGTAGGACAAACAGGAGCCAATGGTGGTCAGGGTATATCGGATGACGAATCAGAAGTATTGGCGGCATATCGTATGCCTACAATCATTCCAGTATTTGATGAATTTGGAAGTTATGCGAGTACAAGAGCTGCTGGTTTTAACAACCCAAGGAACCCGGTAAGAAGACTAGAGCAAGACAGAGGAGACGACGTAGCTTTTTCTGTTAGTGGTTTTGGTAACTTATACGCTTTAATTAAGCCAACTGCTGGATTAGTGTTTAAGAGTAGTATTGGTGGACAGTACTACAACTTTACCAACAGAGATTACAACTACAGATATTTAGGAGATTCTGAGCCACAGGCTAGTTTTAGTTTCTCTGAAGGATCTGAATATGGCTTCTCTTGGACCTTTACCAATACACTTACTTATGAAAAGTTATTTGGTAAGCACAAGGTTAAAATCTTAGGTGGTTATGAAGCTATTCAAGGAACAAATACTCCGGCTGCAGCTCCAAGAGGTAGAAGAATCCAAGGGTCTGGTATCAATCCATTCTCCACTGATTTAGATTTTGTTACTCTTTCCGCTGTACAGAGCCCGGTAGTTCAAGGCTTTATTAGAACAGGTGTAAACTTTAGCTCTATTTTCGGTAAATTAGATTATAATTTTGATGAAAGATATTATGTATCTGCCGTAGTTAGACGAGATGGTTCTTCTGTATTTGGATCAGAAAACAGATATGGTACTTTCCCTGCATTCTCTGGTGCATGGAGGATTATTGCTGAAGACTTTATGCAAGACCAGACCTTCCTTTCCGATTTAAAGGTAAGAGCAGGATGGGGACAAATGGGTAACTCTAATAACGTAAACCCAGCAAACCAATTTTCTCTTGCTGCATCTAACCTAGGAAGTACCTTTTATCCAATCAACGGACAAAACAGTGGTGCTAATGAAGGATTTGCAACTAGTAGAATTGGAGCTGCTGATACAAAATGGGAAACTTCTACTACTACAAACATTGGTTTTGACGCTACTATCTTAAATGATAAGTTAGATATCATCTTCGACTGGTGGACAAGAGACACGGAAGACCTATTATTCCAGGTTCCTTTAGCTGGTGTTACTGGTAACTTTGCTCAGGCTCCAACAAGAAACGTTGGATCCATGAACAACCGTGGTATTGATATCCAATTGAACTATAGAGGAAACTTTACAGAAGATTTCTCTTTTGAGTTCCAGTTAAACAATTCCTTCTTGAAAAACGAAGTATTAGGTTTTGCTCCTGGTATCGACTTCTTGGATGGAGGTTCCTATAGAGGTATTACTCCTACAAGAAACCAGATTGGAAGACCATTATCTTCTTTCTTTGGATATAATGTAATAGGATACTTTAACAGCCAAGCAGAAGTTGATGCTGCTCCTGCACAAGATGGTGCTGGTGTTGGTAGATTCCGATACGAAGATGTTAACGGAGATGGAGTTATTACTCCAGACGATAGAACGTATTTAGGAGATCCTATCGCCGAGTACAGTGGTGGTGCTACCATCAACCTAAAGTACAAGAGCTTAAGAATGGAGATGTTCTGGAACTGGGTAACTGGAGTTGAAATATTCAATCAGTCCAAATGGTTTAGAGATTTCTTCGGATCTTTCGAAGGTTCTGCTAAAGGTATTGCAGCCTTTACCTCTTGGACCCCAGAATTAGGTAACAATGCTGGAGCTCCAATTTGGGAAAGTGCTTCTAACTTGAGTACAAACGGTGCATCCAACTCATGGTATGTAGAGAATGGAGATTATTTAAGACTACAACGTCTTGCCTTTATCTACTCCTTTGACGATTTAATTAAAAATTCTTTGACCTTAAGTAAGTTCGAAGTTGGTGTATCTGCAAACAATATCTGGACTATTACTGGATATAGTGGATTAGATCCTGTTGTAGGTGGTGATGCTGATACTAGATTCGGTATCGATGTAGGTAACTATCCTGTAACACCTTCCTATTTAATTAACGTAAATATTGGACTCTAAACCTTTGATTATGAAGTTTAATGATAAAATTTTAATTATATTTGAAAAAAAAAGTTATGATGACAATTAGAAAAACTAAACAATTAGGAATTATCGCCATGTGTGCCTTGGTTTTAGGGATTTCATGTAGTGATGAATTTTTAGAAGTGCCACCTGCCGCTTCCCTAGGGGATGCGCAGTTGGGAACTAAAGATGGTATTGAAGCCTTACTTATAGGTAGCTATGCCGCTTTAAACGGTGTGTTTGGAAACCGATTTGAGGGTCCTAATCACTGGGTAACAGGCTCCATTATGGGAGGTGATGCAAACAAAGGAACGGATGCAGGGGATTATTCTGCTATCAACCCGGTTCAAAGGTATGAGGTAGACCCTACTAGTGGTGACCTAAACAACCTTTGGAGAGGTCGTTTTGAAGGAGTTGCAAGAACCAACAGAGTCTTGGCTACTATTGCTAACAATCCCGATGCCTTAACCGCAGCAGATGCTGCCAGAATTTCTGGAGAGGCAAGAATGTTAAGAGGTCACTTTTACTTTGACCTTAAAAAGCACTTCAACAGTATCCCAGTATTTGATGAAACAGTTGCACCAGACGATGTAATCTTAACAGCAAATACACCAGATGTATGGCCACAAATTGAGGCTGATTTCCAGTATGCTTATGACAACCTTCCTTCTACTACAGATTTAGGGCGTGTTAACAAGTGGGCTGCAGCAGCATACATGGGTAAAGCGCTTTTATTTCAAGGAAAGTTTGCAGCTGCTAAAACTTGGTTTGATGACGTAATTGCCAATGGAGTTACTCCTGCAGGTGAGAAATATGCGTTATTGGATAACATTGCTGAAATTTACAATGCAGAGTTTGACAACCATGCAGAATCTATCATGGATGTAGAATCAGCAAACAACACGGGTAGTACAAGAAATGCAAACTATTTTGATGACCTTAACTATCCATACAACACAGGTCCTGATGGTCCTGGTAACTGCTGTGGATTCTTCCAGCCAAGTATTGAACTTGGTAACTCCTACAGAACAGGAGCGGATGGTCTTCCTTTATTAGATGGTTCTTATAACGACCCCGCAAATGAAGTTTTAAATAACTTTAAGCATGTTGTTATCGATGGTAATGATGAGGCAACTTTCGTTCCTGATGCTGGACCGTTAGATCCTAGAATTGACTTTGCTATCGGAAGAATGGGATTACCTTACTTAGATTGGATCGATCACCCAGGTTCTGCTTGGATTAGATCATTCCCTTATGCTGGTCCATATTCTCCTAAGAAATACATCTATTACAAGTCTCAGGAAAACACCTTTACTGATGGTAGCTCTTGGACCAGAGGATATGCCTTAATGAACTATACTATCATTAGATATGCAGATGTTCTTTTAATGGCTGCAGAAGCAGAAATTGAAGCAGGATCTTTGGCTACTGCCTTAGACTATATCAACCAAGTTCGTAGAAGAGCTGCTAATTCAGAATTCTGGGTTAAGAAATCCGACGGTTCTGGTGAAAATGCTGCCAACTACGTAATCTCTGAATACACTAGCTTAGGTAGTCAGGAACAAGCAAGACAGATCGTTCGTTTCGAAAGAAAGCTAGAACTTTCTGGTGAAGGACACCGTTTCTTCGACCTTGTAAGATGGGGAATTGCTGCAGAAACTCTTAATGCTTACTTAGCATACGAGTCTCAGTACTTAGTAACTAAATTCGGTGGTGCTAGCTTTACTGCTGGTAAAAACGAATACTACCCAATACCACAAGCACAAATTGATATTCAAGGATCTGATGTTCTAACACAGAACCCAGGATATTAATACGCCATAGCATAAATGATTGAAAAGGCCGCTGAAAAGCGGCCTTTTTATTTGTTCATGTGCTATGGTTCTTGCATTTTTGTATGTTGACTTAAACCAATTAATAATGAAGCTTAACTCTGTTGTTGTTTCCACTCTCTTTGTAGGGATTTTGTTATTTAGTTGTGAAACTAAAAAGACAAAGCAGTCTCCTACTCTATTCAACCCGGTACCCCAGGAAGAATCTGGACTTACCTTTAACAACCAACTATCCGAAAACGATTCCATCAATATCCTGGATAATGAGTTTGTATACAATGGCTCTGGTGTTGCCCTAGGAGATCTCAATGGCGATGGCAAAGACGACATAGTTCTGGCGGCAAATCAGGTAGATAATAAAATCTATCTCAATGAAGGAGAACTTAAATTCAAAGATGTATCAAAAGAAGCACAAATAGGGAAGACAAATGAACTAATCTGGTCCTCTGGTGTCTCTATTGTGGACATCAATCTGGATGGGAAACAGGACATCTATATCTGTAATACCTTTTACAAAAACCCCGACTCCAGGCAAAATTTACTCTATATCAATCAAGGTAATACAGAGGAAAACATCCCGGTTTTCAAAGAAATGGCTACAGAATACGGGATAGCAGATAGTACATATTCCTCGCATGCACAGTTCTTTGATTATGACAACGATGGGGATCTCGACCTGTTCATTGGGGTAAATAGAATTGAAGGGATAAATCCGTCCCAGTTTAGCCCCTTGGAGGACGATGGCACCTCTCTCAGTAGAGATCGATTGTACAGAAATGATTGGAATGACGATCTGCAACACCCCGTGTTCACGGATGTATCGGATGCTGCGGGAATTCGGTTCCACGGATATAGTCATAGTACGCTGATACATGATTTTAACAACGATGGTTGGCTGGATATTTATGTAGCAAATGATTTTTTAAGTAATGATCTGATTTATATAAATAATAAAAACAACACCTTCACAAACAGAGCGGGCGAACTCTTTAAGCATTTTAGTCTTTCTTCCATGGGTAGTGACATAGCGGATGTTACCAACAATGGCAAAATGGACATTTTTACTTCGGAAATGCAACCCTACTACAACAAACGTAAAAAGCTCTTTCAGGGACCTAGTAGTTATCAGAAGGAAATATTTACAAAAAAATATAACTATGAATCCCAATACACCCGAAATACCCTACAGTTAAATTTGGGTACTAATCCAGAGACCGACCTTCCTATTTTTGGCGATGCCGGAATGTTCGCCGGTATACAGGAAACCGATTGGAGCTGGGCACCACTATTTGCAGATTACGACAATGATGGATGGCAAGACCTCTTTATTACCAATGGATTCCCAAAAGATGTTACGGACCGAGATTTTGGAGATTTTAGAGCGACTGCAAGCAGGCTGGTGAGCAAAGAGAAACTTATTTCGGCCATTCCAGAAATAAAAATACCCAACTTTATGTTCCGTAATACGGGTAATCTCAAATTTGAAGATGTTACCGAAGCTTGGGGATTAAATTTTGGAACATTCTCCAATGGAGCTGCCTACGGAGATCTGGATTCGGATGGTGATTTAGACTTGGTTGTCAATAATATTAACGACCCAGTGCTACTCTTAGAAAACAAGTCAAACGAATTACTACCAGAGACAAATTACCTTAGAATAAAATTGAATGGCAGAGAATTAAATCCTGCTGCTTTTGGGAGCCAAGTGGTTGTTTATAGTGCAGGGAAGCAACAACGAAAATCGCTCCTTTCTGGCAGAGGCTATCTCTCCAAACCAGAAAGTACGCTGCATTTTGGATTGGGAAATAGTACACAGATAGATTCTGTGGAGATAATCTGGCCGGGCGGACAAGTACAAAAGCTTACAGAAGTTTCTCCCAACACAGTTCTCGAAGTTGACTATACCGCAGCTGCTCTTAAATCCCCTGTTCAAAAGGATTTAGAAACTCCCGGGATGTTTAAGGATGTAACCGAAGGCCTAAATCTAAAGCATTTAAGCCGAGACCAGGACTTTATTGACTTTAATTTCCAAAGGACGCTTCCACACAAGTTTTCGCAATATGGTCCTTCCTTGGCAGTGGGTGATGTTAACAATGATGGATTAGACGACCTATTCCTTGGTAGCACCAGAGGCTTCAGTGAGAAGTGGTTTATCCAAAAGAAAGAAGGAGGATTTAAGCAATCTGATGTGGCTTACAAAAGTGGAGATGGTTTAGAGGAAGAGGATGCAAGTACCCTACTTTTTGATATCGATGGAGACAAGGACCTGGATCTTTATATAGCGCGTGGTTCCGCACAATACGCTATGGGAAGCCCGTTTTATCAAGATGTACTGCTATTGAATGACGGGAATGGCAATTTCGTAGAAGCAAAAAATGCGCTACCTGAAATGCGCCATAATACTTCTAGTGTCAGTGCCGCAGATTTTGATAAGGACGGAGACCTAGACTTGTTTATTGGAAGTAGAGTTTTGCCAATGGCATATCCTAGTCCGGACCGATCTTTTATCCTAAGAAACGACAGTAGCAGCAAAGGACCAAAATTGGTAGACGCTACAGCAGAAGTCGCAAAAGATCTTGAATTTGCCGGGCTTATCAGTGCGGCAATTTGGACCGATTTCAATGGAGATACCTGGCCAGATCTGATTTTAGCAGGAGAATGGATGTCCCTTCAGTTTTATGAAAATAAGGAAGGACAACTAGTCAATATAACCCAAAACACGGGTATTGGCGATTTATCTGGTTGGTGGAATAGCATAAGTGCTGCAGATTTAGACAACGACGGAGATCTGGACTATATCGCGGGTAATTTTGGAGAAAACATCAATTTCAAAGCAGAAAAAGATAGTCCTATTAGACTATACGCTAAAGATCTTGACGATAACGGGATGATAGACCCATTTCTGTCCTATTATCTGCGCGATAGTACAGGGGTAAAAAGGGAATACCTCTACCACCCTTGGCAAGATGTCGTTAAACAGTATGTAGCTATTCGGAAAAGGTTTAATTCATTTGGTTCTTTTGGAGAGGCTACCTTGCCGGAAGTATTTCCAGAGGGTCTGCTAGACGATGCAACCGTCCTGGAGTTTAATTATATGAATACGTCCTGGATAGAGAATTTAGGCAATGGAAAGTTTGCCATGCATGCCTTGCCCATAGAGGCTCAAATTGCACCCATTTATGGAAGTCTACCAATAGATATAGATAACGACAATTTTCAGGATATCATTTTGATAGGTAACGACTTTGGTATGGAAGTTCAACAAGGACCTGCGGATGCGTTTATCGGTCTGGTACTTCACAACCAGGGAAATGGGGAATTTACAGCAATGCCGCTAGAGAACAGTAAATTTTATGTTCCGGGAGATGCTAAAAGTTTAGTCAAAATGGTTCACGGCAATTCCCCTCTCATCGTGGCATCACAAAACAACGATTACTTAAAGGCTTTTGAACTAGAGACTAAAAGCAATGTAAAATGGATTTCCTTAGAGGCTGAGGAAGTCAAAGCCATGGTGACTTTTAAAGACAACACCAGCCAAGCTCAAGAGTTTTATTGGGGCTCTTCCTTTCAATCACAGACAACCAGACATGTGGAGGTATCTTCTAACGTTATGAGGGTAGAAATTTATGACTTCAATGGAAATAAAACCCGAATTCTAGAATATTAGTATTCGTTTTCGTGTTTGAAATCTCCATATCTATATTTCACCGTACGCTTTAAAGGTATGCTCATACCGTCGGTAGCTTCTAGCCAATCATAAATTGCTGAAGACATCGATTTAACGGTTTCCTGAAGCTCAGGATCTGCTATGAGGTTATACATTTCATCCGGATCGTTTTGTAAATCGTATAGTTCATTTCTGTCCCAGATTCCGTGGTATTTTATATACTTATACTTATCCGTGCGCATTCCAAAGACCGTAGGAGTCATCGGAAAATCGTATTCCCAATAATATTCATAAAAAATCTCCTTCCTCGGGCTTATAGAGGTATCCTCTCTGAGGATTGGAATAAAGGAAACCCCTGGCATGTCAGAAGGTTGTTTTACCCCTGCCTCTGCTAAGACTGTAGGACCAATATCTATGTTTTGAACCATTTGTTGTAGGGTTTTACCGCCCTCAAATATATCAGGACATCTTACAATTAAGGGCACTTTTACAGATTCTTCGTAAAAGTGGCGTTTATCAATTAAACCGTGTTCACCCCAACTAAAACCGTTATCGCCCATATAAATAACTAAGGTAGAATCGTCTAAACCTTCTTTTTTAAGATAGTCCATCACTGTTCCCACACTTTCATCAACCCCTAGTAGTGTTTCGCAATAATCGACCACCATTTCATTTAAATCTTTATTAGAATGGTACATATAATCTACTCCGTGCCAACTTATTCTTTGGTCTGCAACCCATTGTGGCCATTTTAAGTCTTTGTATTCCCCAGTTTTTGTCTGGTCGTAGGTTGTTGGATGGCTAATCTTTTTTCCCTTATACCTTCCTTTATGACGTCTTGCCGGTTTAAAAGCTGCGTGTACCGCCTTATGTGATAGATATAAAAAGAATGGCTTTTTCTTATCTCTGTTCTCCAACCAATCCACGGCATGTTCTGTCAATAAATCCGTGATATATGTGGAATCTTTGTAGCTTATTCGTTCCCCATTGATATTTAAAGTGGGGTTGTAATACACTCCTTGCCCCACAAAACTTTCCCAATGTGTAAAACCGGGCTGCGGCTCGTCTCCATGGTCTCCCATATGCCATTTTCCGAAGAATCCTGTTTGATAGCCTGCCTTTTCAAGATATTCAGGGAAATAGGTCAAATTTCCTGGATCTGGCGCCTGATTGTCGATTATGGTATGGCTATGGGAAAATTGTCCGGTTAAAATAGAAGCCCTGCTGGGAGAGCATAAAGAAGTAGTAACGAAGGCATTTGGTAAATAGGCACCTTCTGCTGCCATCTTATCCATATTTGGGGTTTCTAACCAAGGTACCTTCCCTGTAAATCCCATGTAGTCGTATCGATGATCGTCCGTTAAGATAAATATTACATTTCTTGGTTTCTTTTTCTGTGAGTAGCTCAGGCTTACAAACATGAGCGCAAAGAGGATCAGAGTACAACTTTTAAGTAACGATTTCATTTATTATGGTTTAGTTTGATTCATTTTCTAAAAATCCTAAAATATAGGTCAATGGAGCATTCCAATTTAAGCAAATTTCATTACTTGCGAAACTTTCTTCTACATCCACCCAACTTTTCATAGGGGGTACAGATTTAGGATAAGATACTCCCAAAGTGGTGTCTTGTTGCCTTGAATTAGGGCCACCGGACAGAAGTCCGGGAACAGGATCTACAATCCTATCTGCCGCACTTTGTCTGTGATGAATAAACATTGGAGGCTTCGCACCATATCCAGTAACAAAACTATAAGATGTTGCATTAGCTCCTAATATATAATCTACTGCTTGCTGCACGGCAACCAAATAAACAGGTTTTTTCTCCAATCTATAGGCTGAAGCCATTATCATAGCGGCATTTAAAATGTCACTATTCGAACCCCATTGAAAATCTGTAACAGGCTGGAAGTAATCTCCCGCACTGGATTTTTCTACAAGCACATCTGCCTCCTTTACTATACCCTCTTTTAATTTATGGTAATACGACTCTGGTACAAGATCACTTCTCTCTAACAGAGAAAACATGCCTAAATATCGCATATAGGCAGTCCAGCTCTCCCCTGCCCTAAATCGAAAGTTTAGAGGAAGTTCCTGCAAAGAAGTCAGTAGTTCAGGGTCTTTGGTAGTTATATAAAGTTCTGCGGTTGCCCAAAACCACTCATCATCAAAATTAGCATCTCCGTACTCGCCTGTACTTATATCCTCTGGGTTCTTAAAAGTTTTATTTGGATTCTCCTTAGCCCAATCGTAGGCCTTTTTGGCACGTATGAGGCACTCCTCCGAAAACTCGGGATCGATTTCTGAAAACACTCTTGCCGCCATGGCAGAAGACGCCACAAAATCTAAAGTTGCAGCGGTTCCTTTCCCAACGATATATCGTTGCTTCTTGGCTGCTTCTGGCATTACCATGCCTTCAAAGGATTTGGCAGTTAATTTGTGAAAAAGACCTCCGTCCTCATCCTGCATTGTAAGTGTCCAATCTATTTCATAGCGTATCTCATCTAAAAAATCATTAATACCGTTTCCACTCTCTGGGATATTCAATGCCGCATCCCCAATGGTATGCGGGTACTGCTCTTCTAAAAGTAAGAGTTGTCCTAATGGGAAGGAAGCGTTTACTATGTATTTATTATAGTCGCCAGCATCGTACCAGCCCCCCGGTGCACTTAAATGACCCGAGGAATATCCACTGGAACTGTGAAAGACAACGGAATCGTCTGGATGCCCCATCTTGCGTTTCCATTTTCCGGCATGCTCTTCCGTCAATTCAGAACTTGCTCTTTGGAAATACAATGCTTTTACCGACCCTAAAAGGACCGGATGTAGAACTTCTTTTGCTATTTTAAAGGGATGCGACTTTCCAAGACCATCCACTTCTATTCTATAGGTTCCTTCTTGAGTATAGGAACTAAAGTCTGCAATTTGTACACGCTCCCCCGCCAATGTCCATTCCCTATTTTCCGACAGCTTCCCTTCAAAAACAACCTTGCCAGACTCCTGATCCAGCAGGTAGAATTTACTCGACTCCCCAAAAGCAACCACAACGGCCTTCTTGACCGACTTAGGGTAATATCCTATCTGATTTAATCGAATACTATCATAAGAAGACAATGCAACTGCGTTCTCTCGTTCGTTACATGAAGTTAGAAACACCAGAACACCTAAGAAAAGCTTCGTTGCCATCCTAAGATTGGTGCTTTTAAAAAGAAAAAGACGATTCACCTTAGCTTTCACTTTGTTTATCCTTATCCTCTTCAGAAGCTTCCTTGTCGGTATTTTTACCTCGCCACCAGGTTGCAAGAGAAGATCCGGTAATATTCATCATTGGGCCGAAAACCGCAGGAGCCAAGCCCATAGTGGCAACTCTTCCCATCTCCAGGGCAATTCCGGATGCCAAGCCAGCATTTTGCATGCCCACTTCAAAGGCTACCGTTCTAGACGATTTTTTATCTAAACCAAAAAGCCTGCTGCCCCAATACCCAAAGAGATAACCAATGGCGTTATGGAGAAGTACAGCTACAATTAACAAAAGACCAAGTGTTAACAAAGAATCCCGACCAGCTGCCGTTATTATGGTAATTATTACAGCTATACCACCCATGGATATCACGGGCATCGCCTTGTCTAACCAGACAAACTTACCATGGGCAAACCGGTTAAAAACCAAACCGGCTATTATTGGTAAGATTACAATTTTGACAATACTCCATAACATACCCCAGAAATGAATTGGAACCAATTCGTTCGCCAAAAGTTTCATTAGCAAGGGGGTAAAAATAGGCGCCAGTAAAGTAGCTACAGCAGTAAGGGTCAGAGACAGAGCCAAATTAGATCCTGAAATGTACGACATAACATTCGATGCCAAACCGCTAGGAGA
This sequence comes from uncultured Eudoraea sp., assembly GCA_964636005.1. Taxonomy (GTDB): domain Bacteria; phylum Bacteroidota; class Bacteroidia; order Flavobacteriales; family Flavobacteriaceae; genus Eudoraea. Next base: position 6,396 of record CAZWPZ010000061.1, on the reverse strand, counting down.
ACTACCAACCAATATAATTCCAGCTGCAATTTCTGGTGGAAATCCAAAGGCATATGCCAGACCAAAACCTACAAAAGGCATGATGGTAAATTGGCACAACAGACCAACCAAAACCGCTTTTGGCATTTTTATTACTCCTCTAAAATCCTTCAGACTCATCGCTGTACCCATTCCGAACATGATGATCATTAAGAGGGGTACAATAAGATTCTTTAAATCAAATCCTCCTAGCGAGGTAAATACAGATGGATAGTACATTGAAGCAGTAACGGCTGCAAATATTAAAATGGTAAAGGAGAATCCTTTTAAACTAGGAATGTATCGTATGGCCCAGGCCAGTGCCAAAAAAAGAACAATTAACAAAGGCCCCAGGTAATCATAATTACCCGATAAAACGGATACCAGAGTTAGGGATAAGGCTAATAGGGCTACAATCCAACTTAGTTTTTTTAACATGAGCTTATTCGTATAGTTTGGTCGTTAATGTCGTATAATTAGGTATAATTTTTCTATTTTTTCTTTTGATTCATAAACCAGTCGTATAATTCGTCTGTATTGTAAGCCTGAACCCATGAATTATGACCAACGCCTTCATATATCGTGAAGGTAACATCATAATTCATTTCTTTTAATCGTGCTACCATATTTTCTGATTCTGAAAATGGCACAGACTTATCCTCCGTTCCATGAAATACCCATATAGGCATTTCCTTGTTTATCCAGGAGGCATAGGGTAAGGGAGCCATTCCACAAACCACGGCCATTGCAGCAAATTTTTCAGGATAGTTTACTGCTAATTCCCAGGCTGCACCTCCTCCCCTGCTAAGACCTGTCAGATAGACCCTTTCTGAGTCAATTCGATACTTTTCCTGAATGCTTTCCAAAAGCGCCATTATCGCTCTGGTATTCCACCATTTTTTAGTGTTCGGATTTTGTGGAGCCAAAATAGCAAAGGGAAATTCTCGTCCTTCGGCTAACATTTTTGGAGGTCCGTTGGTTTTAAGGGCTTCGAGATCGCCACCAGATTCTCCACCTCCATGTAGAAAGACTAATAACGGGACCTCTGCTTTCTTTTGATAATCTTGTGGGAGATAGAGGTAATACTGCAAGATTTCTTGAGATACCGTTTCTTCCTCATCTACTATTAATTGAGATTGTCCGGCACAAGACTGTACAAAAATGCCAAGTATACCATAAACCAATAAGAGTAACTTTTTGCAAATAGTACCTCCTAAATGTGTTCTATATACCATGGTTTTTACTTTTAACTGCTATTTCCTATACTATTTCTTTTATTCCTCTTAAGATAAGGATTTCATAACCCATTGCACCCCTTTTTCATCGATCTGCTTCATGTAATTAGACAATAACTCCACTAAGTTACTATCCTGGCTATAATCCTCATCCCAAAAGGATTTGTTTGAAAGGACATTCAAGGTTATTTCTTCGTACTCTTTAACTTCCCAAAGCTTTTTAAAATAGCTTATAACAGCAGCATCGTCTCTTAGTGTAATCTTGTTTTCCTTATTCCCTCCACGATAAAAAAGAAGGAGTGCTGCCCAAACTGCAACTAACCGCACCGGTAAGGCCTCCCCTTTTTGAATATAGGCTTCAATAGAAGGTAGTAGTCTTGTTTTGAACTTAGAAATGGAATTTAAAGAGATACTGCTTAACTGATGTTCTATACTCGGATTCTTAAATCGTTCTATAACGTTCTGGGTAAAGACATCGCACTTCCTCATATCAATATCCAGCGAAGGAATAACGTCTTCTTCCAGAACTTTTAATAGAAATTTATGTAGTACCGGATTCTCGACTGCTTCTCTTACGGTTGATATACCCGATAAAAGACCCATAGGGACCAGGATGGTATGTGCCCCATTCAATAATCGCACTTTCATTTTTCGATAAGCTTCAAGATCATCTACCACCTGAATATTGAGCAGGTCGTCTACAGTGGGCCACTCATTCTCAAACTCTATTGGTCCGTTTAGTATCCAACTATGATAATACTCTCCGGCAACTAGTAAGGGATCTTCTGCTCCAATCTCTCTAAAGACTTCTTTTGCCTCCTTCTTTGGAAATCCGCTTACTATTCTATCTACCAGGGTATTATAAAAATAGTTACTAGTCTCTACCCATTGGATAAATCCCTTTTCTAATCCCCATGAGTTTGCATAGGAAATAATGCATTTTTCTAACACTTGTCCGTTATCTGGTATTAACTCGCAGGGTAGAATTAAGCATCCCTTGGTAGGACTACCATTAAAATGAAGATACCTGTGGTATAACCATAAGGTTAGTTTTGCTGGAAATTCTTTAGGTGGCGTATCCGTGGAAGAATCTTTTGGATTAAATACGATTCCAGCTTCCGTGGTATTGGAAATAATAAATCGGATCGTCGGACTTTCCGCAAGTGCTAAATAGTCGTTCCAATCGGTATAGGGATTGACTATCTTATCTATACAATTTATTTTGGTAAGGCTCCTAACTAAACTTCCTTTTTGTAACCCATTTAAAAGCACATGATAGTTTCCCTCTTGCTCTTTAAGTAATTGATAGTCTCCAAATGGTGTGGGCTTTATCACTGCCACCCCAGCGTTAAAGGCGGATTCTTTATTCAGTTTCTCTATCATCCATAAAGAAAACGCTCTTAAAAAATTCCCCCCTCCAAATTGCATTACTTTTAGGGGTCTGGAAGAACTTGGCTGCTTGTTCATTCAACTAATATGAAATGGTTAAAGTGAAATTCCTCTTTTCCAAGGAATAAAATCATTCTGATCGTTCCTTCTTGCTTTGCAAGCTACTTCACCACTGGCAATTTTAATCAGGAGATCCAAAAGTCGCTCTCCCACTTCTGCTATGGTTTCCTTACCCGAAATTACCGTCCCAGCATCAATATCGATAATGCCCTTCATTTTGTCATATAAAAAAGTATTACTAGATATCTTGATAACCGGGGCTACGGGATTCCCTGTTGGTGTACCTAAGCCGGTAGTAAAAACTATTAAGTTACATCCTGCGCCAGCCAGTCCGGTAGTACTCTCCACATCATTCCCTGGGGTACAAAGCAGGTGAAGTCCTGGTTTTTTTACCTTTTCAACATAATCCAGGACGCCGACTATGGGAGAAGTACCTCCTTTTTTTGCCGCACCAGCCGATTTCATAGCATCGGTTATAAGACCATCTTTTACATTTCCAGGGGAAGGGTTGTTTTCAAATCCTGTGCCTCTGGATTTTGCAATTTCGGCATATGTGTCCATCAATTCGGCAAACTTATGCGCTAAGTCCTCCGATACACATCGATTAAGTAGTTCTTGTTCCACGCCATTGAGTTCCGGAAATTCTGAAAGGACAGCACTTCCTCCCAAGGCCACCAACAAATCACTGGTATGTCCTAAAGCAGGATTTGCTGATATTCCAGAAAAACCATCCGATGCCCCGCACTCTAACCCCAATACAAGTTTACTAAGTGGCGCTTCCTTTCTGGTAAGCTTGTTAATCTCGGCCAGACCTATAAACGTTTTCTGTATGGCCTGTTCAAGGAAGATGCGTTCGTTTTCTGCCTTTTGTTGCTCCAAATAAATGACCGGTTTTTGCAAATTGGGAATGCGTAATTCTATAGCCTCCTTTAGCATATCTATTTGTGCATGCTGGCAACCCAGACTTAAAATAGTCGCCCCACCAACATTGGCATTCGTTATATATCCGGCAATTAAGTCGCACAAGGCCTGTGCATCTTCTTTGGTACCACCACAACCGCCATCGTGTCGTAAAAATTTTATCCCATTTACATTTGAAAAAATACGGTTCTGCTGGTATTCCTCTTGGGTAGACACTATGGAAGTACCTTCCAAGTCAGTCAATGAGGCACCTTCGTGGTATTTTTGAATTAACAGCTCCGTATTTATATGGTAATTCTTTTTGGATGAGAATCCCAAGGCATCCACCAGAGCTTCTTCTATGAGGCTAACGTTTCTATTTTCGCAAAATACCAAGGGGACAACCAACCAGTTATTTTCTGTTCCAACACTGCCATCTTTTCTGTGAAAACCAAGAAAAGTCCTGTTCCTGAACTTTTCAATGGATGGCGCTTTCCAATCTAAGGTTCTGGTTTGAGAAGAATCGTAAGCTGCTGCCTCATGAACCGTATTATTCCGAGAAATGACTTCTCCCGCCTGTAGGTCGGTTAGGGCCTTTCCCACTGGAACACCGTACATGGTCAGGACTTCTCCTTTGACAAGATTCTCTAAAGCAAATTTGTGCTTCGCACTTACATCGCTACCTAGTCTTATTTTTTTTCCATCAATAGCAACATAGGTGTCCTGCTTTAGGTCTTCCAATGCAACAGCAAGATTATCTCGTTTATCTATTCTTAAATAACTAACTCCCATGGATTCCTTTATTTCTTTCGGGAAGCAGAAATAATTTGCAAGGCTCCCTTAGCTTTTTGTGTTAGTCTTTCATAGTCCTCTGCCTCCAGAATATCTTTGGTAACTAATTGCGATCCCATTCCGACACAGCTCACTCCTGCACTAAACCAGGAAGTCAGGTTTTCCTCACTTACGGTGACACCCCCTGTGGGCATCACTTTGATATCGGGCATAACTGCCTTTATAGATTTTACGAAATTAGGCCCCAGAACATTTCCAGGAAACACCTTTATAAACGATGCCCCCAATAGTCTCGCTTCATGTGCCTCTGTAACAGTTCCACATCCAGGAACCCAAAGAATATTATTCTCGTTGGCGTAGGTACCAACTTCTCTAACTAATGCGGGAGAAACAATAAATTTGGCTCCCGCCTTATGGAATTTTTCAGCATCTTCCTTGTAAAATATGGTGCCCACTCCCAGAATACAGCCTTCCAGACCTTGGGCATATCGAACTAACTCTGTGAATACTTCCAGAGCATTAGCTCCCCTATTTGTAAATTCAAATACTTTAATTCCGGCGTCATAAGTGGCCTTTAATACTTGCTTACATAGGTCGATGTCCTTGTGAAAAAATACTGGGATCAAACCAGTTTTTTCCATTTCGGCAACCATAGAATCTTTATTAGTTTCCTTCATTTGATAGTCATTAAAAAGTTATTGTCGCTTTGATAATTGGTGAGTTAATCGAGGTCCAACTATCGAAATGTTTTGGCATTTCTGAAAAAGGTACACTCACAGAAATATAGTCTGAAGTAGGAAATTCTTTTATGTCACTTATCACCTTATTAAAGTCCGATTTAGTCGCGTTCCTACTGCATAAAATAGAAGATTCTTTGGCATGAATTTCAGGATGATTAAAAACCAAATCTCCCTTAGAAAGTCCGACTAAGACATAACGGCCACCATGGGCCAACAGTTTAACACCAAACTCCAATGCTTTTTTATTTCCAGTGGCGTCTAGCACCACATCTACCATATCCTTATCGGTTACCTTATAAATCTGCTCTGATAAACTTGCATCCGCCAGAAATGTATAATCTGCTCCCATAACATCCTTTGCAAAAGCCAAACGCTCTTCATTTAGGTCTACGGCAATAACCGTTGCCCTCGTCATTTTGGCTTGTTTTATTATTCCAAGTCCAATCGGGCCACATCCCATAACCAAAACCCTGTCTATCTTTCCTATGGCTCCTCTTTTGATGGCGTGCGCCCCAATTGCCAAAGGCTCAATAATACTTATCTCCTCTTCCGACAGCTTGTTTGCTTTTAAGAGTAGGTCCTCTCTAAGGCTTACAAATTCTTGCATACCCCCATCCGTATGAATCCCAAAAACGTGAAGGTTTTCGCAACAATTTGTCTGTCCTTTTACACAGGCCCTGCAAGATCCGCAGTTAATATAGGGCATAATGGCAACCCGATCTCCTTGGGAAAAGGAGGTGCTATTGGGATCTGTTTCTACCACTTCTGCAGCAATTTCATGTCCCAAAATTCTCGGATAGGAAAAAAAAGCCTGGTTTCCCTTAAAAGCATGCAAATCCGTTCCGCATATTCCTACTCTTTTTATTTTGAGCAGTACTTCGCCTTCCAGTCTTGTTGGAATTCCTTTTTCTTTAATGGCGAAAACACCTGGTTCCTCACAAACAATATATTTCATTGGGGCTTAAATTAAGAATTTTGGTGAAGTTTTAAGACTTTTATTATTCAAAAGATGTTGTACTATTTATTTGTAACAATATGGAATAAAATTGAGTAATTATACCGGCTATATGGTTTTAAAAGGGGATAGCACAAAATAGAGGTAATCAAGAAAATCGAGCTGTCGAAAAAAAATCTCAAAAGTGTAATAAAAAGTATTAAAAAAGTTGCGTTCCAAGATATGAAAAAGTACATTTGCATCCGCATTTTGCGATTCACGTTCATAATTAAGTTTTAGGAGAGGTGCCGGAGTGGTAACGGAGCAG
>CAZWPZ010000060.1:0-9433 GCA_964636005.1 uncultured Eudoraea sp. | reverse complement strand
AGATTTTAAAACAGCAGGGAAAGTTGCCTTGGATTTAGGTTTTGATGGTTTGGATTTGACTGTCAGACCGAACGGACATATCGAACCTAAAGAAGTAGGTGAAAAACTTCCTATGGCGATAGAGGCCATAAAGAAGGCTGGCTCCTCTTGCACCCACATTACCACTGCGATCACTGATGCAGAGGATCCAACAGATCAGAAAATACTCCAAACCGCCTCCAGGGTAAATGTAAAATACTATCGAACCAATTGGTTTCCTTATTCTGACGACCTCACGATGCGGGAATCTTTAGAGTTCTATCAAAAAAGGGTCACAGATCTTTCTATTCTCAACGAAAAATTGGGACTGGTAGGGACCTATCAGAACCATGCCGGTACCTTGATTGGTTCTTCCCTTTGGGAAGTGTCTACCATCCTTGAAAAAGCGAATCAAGATTATTTTGGTTCCCAATACGATATTCGACACGCTCTTGTAGAAGGTGGTTTGTCCTGGACTAATGGACTACGGCTGATAAAAGATCAAATAAAAACCATTGTCCTTAAGGACTTTAAATGGGAATATAAGAATGGGAAGTGGAAGGTTATCAATACACCTATCGAAGATGGGATGGTAGACTTTCTAAGCTACTTCCGATTGCTAAAAAAATACCAAATTAGTGTCCCGGCTGTATTGCATATGGAATATCCACTTGGTGGAGCAGAAAGGGGGAATACCGTTGTTGATATAGACAAAGAACGCATTTATTCGGCAATGAAAAAGGATCTAACTACTATAAAGGAAATATGGGAAGAGGCATAGTATTAACTTGTATCATTTGTATTGTGGGAATAAGCCTTAGTTGCTCCCGAAAGGACAGTAACAAATTAGCACAGAACTATTTCGCTTACATAGAATTGGATTCGACAGCAATCCTTATTTCGGAAGTTACAGACTCCTTAGATGTTCCTTGGGATATAGAGGAGGGTCCGGATAATTGGATCTGGTATACCGAACAAAAAGGCAGTATTAATAGAGTGCATACTATTTCAGGAGAAAAGCAGCTAATGCACGAGATAGAGGATGTGTTTTATAGAAAATCTACTGGTCTTACCAGTCTGGTTTTGCATCCGGATTTTGAGGAAACGCCTCATTTATTTGTTCACTATGTGTATGCCAATAAAGACGAGACCTTAAAAGATATTATTAGTTCCAGGGTAGTGAGGTTTACATTAAAAAACAATCGGTTAACCGATCGGAAGATTATTATCGATAGTATTCCGGGCAACACCTTCCACAATGGTTCCCGTATGCTGATCACGGAAGACCTGAAGCTTTTTATAGGAACGGGAGATGCCGGTATAACAGAAGAAACACAAAATGCTGCAACACTTAACGGAAAAGTTCTCAGGCTCAACTTGGATGGTTCTATACCACCAGATAATATGAATAGCAATTCTCCAGTTTGGAGCGTAGGGCACAGAAATATTCAGGGGATTACTTCAATTAATGGGGAAGTATTCGTTTCAGAACACGGTCCGATTAACGATGATGAGATCAATTTAATTGAGAAGGGAGGAAATTATGGATGGCCAGACGTGCATGGCTTTTGTGATTTGGAGTCCGAAAAAGAGTACTGTGCCACTCATGCAATCGTAGAACCTTTACATGCATGGACCCCTACTTTAGGCACAGCTGGACTGGCTTCCTATACCCATAAGCAAATTCCGGAATGGGAAAATGCGCTATTATTGGTTACACTCAAGGGAAGATCCTTACGTCTCTTAAGGCTGAATTCTGAGAATGGTATAGCAGAAGAAAAGATATTTTTACAAATGATTTTTGGCCGGATGCGGGATATTGAGGTAGGAGAAGACGGAGTTGTTTATATCAGTAGTAGTAATATGGATTGGCATCAGTTACATCAACCCTGGATGTACGATTCCTTACCAAAAGAAAGAGGAGACAAGATATACCGTTTAGAAGGGGTATCTAAACAAATTTTAAATAAATTAGATAAGAAAGAAGAACTACTTGCTTTGAAGGAAGAGGCCGAAGCATTTGAGCTTCCAGATGAAAATTGGCAAAGAAATGCCACCGATGATGATCTTTTGGTTGGCCAAAAACTATATTTACAACATTGTGCAGCCTGTCATCGACCAGATGGAACGGGTAATATTGGCCAAATACCACCAATGACTAATAGTGATTGGGTATCCGGAGATAAAAACAGACTTATAGATATTATGTTAATGGGGTTAAATATGCCTATAGAAGTAGATGGGGTGCTATATGAGGGTGAAATGCCGGCTTATCGCATTTTGTCAGATGAAGAGATAGCAGATATTTTGAATTATGTGCGTGTAGAATTTGGCAATGCACAAGGAAATATCATTGCCGCAGATGTGTTACATCAAAGGATAGGGTTATAGTTTTAAAATAAGTGGAATAGTCATTTGAAAAAGCAAAAAAAATATCTTGAAATTCAGGAGTTTATCCGAAAAAGAATTCAAACCGGTAAATATCCGATAGATAGTTATTTACCTTCTGAAAACGAGATTTGTACACAGTTTGGAACAACACGGACCACGGTAAGAAAGGCATTAGACGAACTACTCAAAGAAGGCTTTATTCAAAAGGAACAAGGAAGGGGAAGCAAAGTTATACAGAGAAGAAAAGCCCTAGGCCTCCTAACCGTAAAGGGATTTTCGGAGGTCACCAACTATCAGGTTAAAACAGTCATGCTTATGGAGCCCAGGATTCAGGATTGGGACCATTCCATAGCTTTTCCTCTAACAAAAGCGGAAAAGAACAGTAAGTGTGTTTATTTTCAAAGGGTTCGGTATATGAACGAACAAGCGGTAATGTTAGAACACAATTGGTACTCTGTGAATGCATTAAAACTGCTTGAGGGAAATGACTTTGTGGAAGGCTCTTTTTTTAAAACCTTACAACAAGAATTTTTAATTGAAATCATGGGTTCCGAACAGGAGCTAAGAGCGGAAAAAGCTAATGATGAAATAGCCAAAAACCTGTCTATAAATAAAGGGGACCCTGTATTACATATTTCAGCTAGGTTTAGAACTAGTAAAAAAGGATTAACCCTTTATAGTGAATTGTACTGCAATACTTCTACAGTACCGATTAGAAATAGTTACTTTCTTTAAATTAAGGTGCCAGTGCATACAAATGCTCAGGATTTTTGTAGAAGATCTGGTCTATGTATTCTCCCATGTCATGTTTTTGAAGGAAAGACGGGATTTTCTCTATTAGATAGTTAAGTCCCGGTGCACCACCATAGCTCTTCCAATAGGCATTTTTGGCCATATCCATTCCCATAGTAATCTGTTCCGGAAAGAGAGGTAGTAATTCGAGCAATAATTGAAGGGTATGGTTGGGTTCTTCTTTTTTCCATCGAAAGGCACTGTCGTATTCTACCCTGACTCCTGTTTCTAAAACCGCCTTGTTGTATGCGACATCTTTGGCTCTATCTACATGAGACAATACTACGTGATCTAAGTGTGCACCTAATTTGTCAAATAGCAATGCTTGCTCCAGAGCTTGTCTGCCAAAATTGGTGTGCGTTAATATTGGTGCCCCTGTCGCCAAATGCGCATTGACAACAGCATTAAAAATTTTTTCCTGGTGTTTTGTAAACGGATGATCGCCTGTAGCTAATTTGATGAGGCCAGCCTTGTGCTTCGTTCTTTTTACAATCGGTCCGGAATAATCAAAAGCGTCAATACCCTCTTCAATATCTTTTATAAAAAGCCTTGTCAATTCGTCCTCAGAATAGGTGTAGCGCCAATGGTTCTCCGGATAATACTGTTCTAGGTGTATCCCGGTTGGAACAATAATATGTACCTTACTATTCCGACTTACCTCCGCTAATTTCAAAACATTTCGCCCACAATTTGCAGGCATGGTATCTACCACGGTTCTTCCACCCGCATCATAGAAATTTTGTAGCTCCAAACTAATCTTAGCGGTGTCGTTTAAAAGAAATTCCGGATGTGCCGCGGTTACGTAACTATCTTCTATAACAATGTGCTCATGGGCGTAAGTGAATCCCATCTCTGTTACGGGGAAATCTCCTAAGACTGTTCTAAAAATAGCATCCATCACTATTTGAAATTATTTGCCCAACCATTTCGACTCGTATCTGCTACGTGTTCAGGCGTTTCTAAAATCACTCCTTCTTTTTCTAAAACACCGTGTAGTGTGCCTATAGCAATATTCTTAGCATCGATATCGCTATCTAGAGATTGAATAGCGGCAAAACCGGCAGCCTGCCCCATGCTCATCGTTTGTGCCATGGACCTGCAAGATGCGTGGGCATCGTGTGTGGCAGAAAAGCATCTCCCAACTACCCAGGTGTTCTGGCTATTTTTGGGAACAATTGTCCTATATGGGACACCGTATGTGCCTCCATCAGGAACATATTGCCAATAGGTCTCTTGATTCCCATCAGAAGACTTCCGGTGATCTTCGATAGGAGCGCCACACAAAAAGATATCGTCCTGAAATCGCTTGGCTTGCATACAATCCTCTTTGGTTAATCGATATTCTCCAAAAACCCTTCTTGTTTCGCGAACGCCTATTTGGTTAGACAGGCCAATTATTTTAGAATTTTCGTAACCTGGGATTTCACCCCGAAAAAAGTCCTCGAATATAAAAGCTTGCCTACGTCCCTCCATTTCTGCCTTTGTAATGCCTTCCAGGTCCAGAGGATCTAAATCGGTCACCTTTACGGCCACCGTAGAAATACAGCCTTGTTGGCACATTTCATGTGCAGAACCTTCTTTTCTTGGCAATGGATAAAAGCCTTTGTCATAGGCTTCTTTCATCTTAGATTTAAGCATTTGCTTTCCACCCGCCTGTTCGTATTTGTCTAGAGAAACATTAGACATTCTAAAGGTGGTAGTCATGCTTTGAGCCGGTTCTAATTCCCCTGCCTTTTCATAGGCAATCCCGGCCCAATGGCAGTAATCGGCATCGCCACTTGCATCAATCACTCTCTTTGCTACCATCTTAAAAAAACCAATGCCTTTGTGAAAAAAGATACATGAAGATTGCTCCTCAACTTTTTCGACAGCAACCAGTGATGTATGATAAAATACCTGAATGCCAGCATTTATAAAGAAATTATCCCAAACCAGTTTAAGTCTCTCTGGGTTGTAATTTACCCCTGTGCCTGCGCCATAGGTATTAGGTCTTAAAAAGATATCATCGGTTTTTGCCAACTCGTTTACCACCATATCCGGAAGTCCTCCCACTATTTTTTTCGACGCTTCAGATGGGGTAAAAAAACCGTAAAATGTATCGAGCATTTGGGTTGAGGTTCCACCGGGAAATCCATAACGTTCTACTAGTGTTACCTTATGAGATCCTTTAGCAGCGGCCAGGGCTGCAACAGAACCAGCGCTTCCACTGCCTATTACAAGAATATCGGTATAAAAAGTTTTGGCTATTGTGGATGAGAACTGCATTTTAAGCCGTTTTGTTTCCTACATTTTCGTACAGTTTTGCCATAAGATGGGCATGCTCATCATAAGCAGATTCAAAAAGGTCTACAGCCCGTTGTTCCCCGACTATTTTACCACTACTTAAGACTTTCGGTGCTTTGCCATTACTAAGCAGAATATTCGCAATTTCGGCTTTTAAGGAGTTGATGAGTAAGACACCACCCAAGGTAGACCCTGGAGCAACTGGAGAATCCAGGCCATCTAAATAGATCATGGCATCTCCAAGAGGCGCGCCAGTATCGAGTACCATATCCGTAAAATCGGTAAGTTTCTTGCCATCGGCTCTTTTGGAGCTACTTCCTTCTAAGTGTTTTTTACTAACCAAAGCCACGACTTTGATATTCTTTTTTTGAAATTCTTCTGCCATTTCAATAGGGACAACATTACATCCGCTAGAGGAGATTATCAGCGCAGAGTCTTTTTCGTCTGTGTCAAAATTCCGCAATATTCTTGGAGCCAGTCCAGGTACATTTTCCAGAAACATAGCCTGTCTTTGCCCGTTAGACCCAACCACTAAATTGTGAAAAGAAAGGGATAGTTCAACTATTGGATTAAAGCCTGGGAAAGAACCATATCTTGGCCACATTTCTTCTACCATCATTCTGCTGTGACCCGAACCAAAAAGATGTACCATGCGGCCATCCAGTATGGATTGGGCAAAAATTTTGGCTACCTCATAGATAGTATCTTGCTGACTTTCTATGGTTTGTATAATGTTTTTTCCTTTATTTAGGTACTCTTGTGTAATACTCATTTTGTTTTTTGTTCTTCTGATTTTTGGCAAAAAATGCAGCGCCCATCGCACCTGCATAGCTACCGTGTTTTACGGTCTTAATTTTTGTTTTATAGCCTCCTGGCCTCCATTCGTACAGGTTGATAAACTCTTTTAATGGTTTTAGTAAGGACTTGTTCGCTCCAGATGCAATACCCCCACCCAAGACGATTATTTCAGGGGAGAGAATATTGGATAGGGACGCCAGAGCTGTTGCTAATTTTTGAATGGAAGATAACCACCAATACGCGGCCAATGGCTCTCCCTTTTGATAGGCTTTTACTAATTGATGTACGCTTTTGTATTTTCCATAGGATCTCGTTTCAATAGAAAAATTGCCGAGAGCCTGCTCCAGACTCCCCGGCATATTCGTCATGGTAGGCAATCCTAAATGATCTATGGTCATATGACCTACATGACCGGCTCTTTGCATATTTCCCTGGTATATTTTCCCATCAATAATAATACCTCCTCCTACACCTGTTCCAAGGGTAAGGAGTAACATATTGGATATATTCTTTTTTTGGTAAAAGGATTCGTACTCCGCTAAAGCGGCTGCATGCCCATCATTTAAAACCGTAATCGTACGATTGGCATGCTCCGACCAGTTAAAACCTTCTATGCCTTCAAGGCGATCAGGCATGTATCGAATCATCCTATTGGTCTCATCTACCAGACCCGGGGCCGAGATCCCGCAAGTAATATCCCCGGCATAGCTGACGCTAATCTCAGAAATTAGAGCTAAAATTCTTTCTTTCCATACGGGCTGTTTGTTCGACTTCTCATAGGTTAAAAGCTGGTCTTTTTCAATAAGCTCTCCCTGACTGTCAAACAACACATACTTAATTTTTGTCCCTCCAATGTCGATCCCTAAATAATGCATATAATGGCTCAATTATGAATTAGGGTATTGACCTTCACTTACACACCACCCTCCGTCCACAGCAAGCACTTGTCCGGTAATAAAAGAATTGGATGGATGAAGAAACATCAATACAGCTCCAATGATATCTTTAGGTTCTCCGGGTCTGCCACCATCTAAAGGTTGTTTAGTTTGTAGAAATGTCAGTATCTCTTCATCTTCCGCTGCCCTTTTAGCCATAGGGGTAATAAACAAACTTGGGGCTATGACATTCACCTTGATATCGTTAGAGGCATAATAGGCAGCAATAGATTTAGTAAACCCAATTATTGCAGATTTGGCTGCTGCATAGGCATGTGTGACAAAGAATTTTGGGGAGGGTGATGCTCCCAAAACTGAACCCATGTTTAAAATACTGCCGCCTCGATTGTGTTTCAGGAAATACGAAATCATAGCCCGATTAGACAGCATTAAGGAGGTGAGATTTAGCTCTAAGGTTTTATTCCATCCTTCCAAACTCATTTTGTCCAGAGGACCGTCTCCCCATTTTCTTCCGCTTCCTCCGGCAACATGAAATAGACCATCTATTACCCCAAAGGTTTGGTGTGTTTTCTGTATTATCTGTTCAATAGCTTCTGGGTTTGTAGCATCTCCACTCATTGCTATATTATTGCCCCCTAAGGTTTCTTGTGCTGCTGCTACGCTTTTGGGGTTTCTACCAAGCACAGATATATTGGCTCCCTTATCTCTGAGTGCAATAGCTGCTTCGAGACCCATTCCTGTTGTCCCGCCAATTATAATATACGTTGTTCCAAAAAAGTCCATACTATAGGGCCCAAGGCCGATCTCCAGGGTTATAAGGAATACAAGCTTCGTATTTACCCGGAATAGGCAAATAATTTCTGGCCATGGTCATGCCAACTTCGGAGGTGAAGTAACCATGAGTGGTTAGGCCCTTGAAAACACCGAAATAGTGCGGTAAAACCTCCTCTTTACCTTCCTGTTCTTCATAGTATTCGATGGTCTCTTGCTGAAGACCTTCGAATAAGGCTAACCTTTCTTCTGCGGTAATATCCATAAAAGAAGCTTCCAGTTTTTCTGCAGTTAAAGCATCGATAGTATTCAATCCATTGAGGAAGATTTCCTGGTCCTCAGGTTTCATACAGTCATTATAGAACTGGTACATAAAGTTACCAATGCCGGCAGCTTTTGCTCCGGGAACATCGTCCGAAGCTGGAATAATTGTTTCTCCTATCTCATCTAAAAAAGGAATATCGTCTGTGGTCAAAGAAACTCTGCTCGATGGCTTATACTCACAACTGTGTAACAGGCTTGTTACCGGTAAGAGTACGGCAGCTCCACTAAAAAGACTTATGTTATTTATAAAAGTTTTTCTTTTCATTACATCGGTTTATAAGTTCCTTTTCTTCAACTCATTTACAGCATAGTCTGCTGCTCTGGCTGTTAATGCCATATAGGTAATGGACGGGTTTTGACAAGCACTGGAAGTCATACAGGCACCGTCTGTTACAAAAACATTTTTTGCACCCCAGACCTGGTTGTTGCCATTTAAGACAGAGGTTTTTGGGTCCCTGCCCATTCTTGCGGTTCCCATTTCATGAATATTAAGTCCAATGTTTCGTGTGTCCTCTTTCCCTTCAATATTTTTAAAGTTTAACTTCTCCAGCATTTCTACTCCAGAAGCTACCATATCTTTAACCATATTATTCTCATTTTCTTTATATTCTGCGTCAACTATCAACTGAGGGATACCCCACTCATCGGTTTCGGTTTTACTCAGACTAATTTTATTTTCATGATAGGGAAGGCACTCACCCATGCCCCGCAAACTAAATCGCCACGGGCCTAGGGTGGAAAGATCATTTTTTAGTGAAAGACCAACCGCGGTCTCACTTAGTTCTGTTCCCGCCCCTCTGGAAGCACCTCCGGCATATGCATACCCTCTTAAGAAGTCATTTTGCTTATCGTCTCCAAAATTTCGGAAACGCGCCAGATAGGTTCCTGTTGGTCTTCTCCCAGAGTAGTACTTATCTTCAAACCCTTCAAATTCACCACTAATGACAGCGTTGTAGTTGTGATCCATTAAATTGTGCCCTAGTTCCCCTGAGTCGTTACCCAAACCATTTGGAAATCTTGATGAGGTAGAATTCATCAAGAGTAAGGTAGTATTTAGTGTCGACCCATTGACAAAAATTATTTTTGAATAGTATTCAATTGCTTCTTTTGTATTCGTGTCAATAATTCTTACACCAATGGCTTTGCCTTGCGCTTCGTCA
>CAZWPZ010000059.1:0-13911 GCA_964636005.1 uncultured Eudoraea sp. | reverse complement strand
TAATACCAATCCGGCAACCATCGATTTAAATGTAGACAAATCTGTAGAGTGGTTAGTAAATGGAGCACAACCTTCCGATACTGCTCGCCGAATTTTGTCTTATAAAGGAGTTTTGTACAAGCACCATCTTTTGGGTGGCGTGAAGAAAGGAGCTTTTTCAGAAGAGCAGGCTGAGGAGAAATTTAATAGCTGGTTAGCAGAAAAAGAGCAAGCCGTAAGCAAAAAGCTAGAAGGTTTAGATAAGGCTAAGGCAGAAGCTAAAGCAAAAGCTTTAGAAGCCGAAAAAGAGGTAAATGAAAAGAGAGCAGCAGCTGCAGTTGCTGTAGAAGAAGAAGCCGCCGCAGAGGAAGCAGCTGCTAGTGAAGAAGCTACAGAAGAGGTTGCAGTAGCGGAAGAGACAGCTGTTGAAGAAAAGGCAGAAGAAGTTAAAGAAGCTGCCGAGGATAAAGAAGAAAAGGCTTAATTTATTAGGAACAGTGCTAAAGGAAGATTGCTTTTACCTAGGCAAAATAGTTTCTAAATACAGTTTTAAAGGGGAGGTATTGGTAAAGATAGATACCGATTCTCCACACCAATATCAAGAAATGGAATCCGTTTTTCTCTCTTTGGGAGATAATCTGGTTCCATTTTTTATTGACAAATGTATTCTTCATAAATCCAGTTTATTGAGAATTCAGTTTGAAGATGTCTACGATGAGGCTGCAGCCGATTCTATAATTGGATCGGAACTTTATTTACCCTTGTCCTTCCTTCCCGAACTCACAGGAAATAAATTTTATTACCATGAAGTTATTGGATATCAGGTTATAGATAGTCGGCATGGTAATGTAGGAGTTATAGAGGGGATAAACGATACCACATCACAGGCATTATTCGAAATACTCAAGGACAATAAACAATTGCTTGTGCCAATAAATGATGAAATTATTACAAAAGTGGATCGAAAGGCGAAAACTATTTCGATTACAACTCCTGAAGGGTTGATCGATTTATATCTTCAATAGCTTTATTTCGATTTTGATTATTTTCATATCATTTTTATATCTTAGGTTTAATAGTTTAATTTTTAGCATATGATAGTACGTCAGCTTAGTTTTATCTTCATTTTATTGTTACTGGTAAGTTGTTCTAAAAAGAGCGATAAAGCAGTTGAAGGCTTTGAAGTAAATCCTGCATTCAACATAGAATTAGTCGTATCCGAACCACTGGTTTTTGATCCTGTAGAGATGCAGTTTTCAAGCTCTGGAGAAGCATATGTATTGGAAATGCCCGGTTATCCCTTTGGTGAATCTTCGAGTAGGATAGTGCATCTTAAGGACAACAATAAGGATGGAATATATGATGAGAGAGAAGTGTATGCGGAAGACTTAGGTGTAGCATCTTCTTTTATGTTCTATGATGGCGGGATATTAGTAGCGGCACCTCCAAATCTTTTGTGGATAGCGGATGAAGATGGAGACGGGAAGGCTGATGAACGGGTTGTACTAATGGACGGTTTTAGTAACGACAACCTTCAACATAACTTCAATGGGTTGATTTATGGTTTGGATAATTGGATCTATGCAGCTAATGGTGGAAATTCAGGAGCTCCTTTTTTTCTATCGAAACCAGATGAAGTCCTGCAACTAAGAGGAGGTGATTTACGATTTAATCTGGAGGATGAAATTTTGCAAAGGGTAGGAGAATCCTCAGGAGGCTTTAAGATAGCATTTGACAGTTGGGGACGCTTATTTGAAACCCATAATCTGGAACATGTTTCCCAATTGGTCTTTGAAGATCGCTACTTTTCCGATATGCCAGTATCCCCGGCGCATGCCTTAGTCAATATATCCGATCATGATGAAAATGGCCTCTCTAGAATTTATCCAATAGGAGAACAGGATTCTAGAGTGAATCATCCGGAACAGTCCGGGTATTTTTCTGGCGCATGTGGTATAACCTATTATGGAGGAGGTATTTTTCCTGAGACTCTGGACCATTCTTTATTGGTAGCGGACTGCGTTTTAAATCTGGTACATATAGATTTATTAAAGGACAATGCTTCCTTGGTTACAACCAGTAGAGCCAGGGAAAAAGTAGAATTTCTGGCGTCAACAGACAGATCTTTTCGGCCAGTCAACATGACTGTTGGTCCGGATGGCGCTCTATATGTCTTGGACATGCATCGTGATGTAATTGAACATCCTGAATGGATACCAGACGATATAGAAGCGACTTTAGATTTAGATGCTGGGAAAGATAAAGGGAGGATTTACAGGATTACTCCAAAGGATTATACCTATAACACCCCAGTTAATCTGGATGAATACAACCTGGAGTCTCTGGTAGCGGCGCTAGGAGATGATAACCAATGGATCAGGAGGAACGCACAGCAAATGCTGGTAACAGCTGACAGAAAAGATGGCATTTCCCTTTTAGAAAACCAACTGGGTAGTCCGAATGCTTATGCACGTTTGCATAGCTTATGGACCCTGGAGGGCTTAGGTGCTTTGTCTGACGAAGAGTTGATAGATGCCCTCGATGACGAACATGAAGGAGTTGTGGAAAATGCGGTAAAAATTGTTGAGAAAAGACTAAAAAGCACTCCAGAATTTGTTCAACTTTTACTTCGAAAGTCTACAGAAACAGAAAATAGAGCAAAACTTCAGGTCGCCCTAACATTGAGTACCCTTAATGGCGATGAATACAATAATGTGAAGACAGGACTCGTAACAACCTATTTAAATGAGCTCCAGAATAGTGAATTAGATATTTGGAACGTCAGGGCTATTTCTTTTGTATTGAAAAATCAGGCAAAGGAGGTAGCAAGGCTTCAGTTAGAAAAGGATCAAAACCTTAATCCTAACGAATTAGAAGTACTTCAATTAATGGTTAAAGTAAGTGGAAAAGAAAATACTAGTTCCGATATCGCCATCTTACTTCAAGAAATTTACAGGAGTACTTTATCTACAGAGAAAAAGGCCCTGATGATTAGTTCTCTTTCGGAAGGATATGCCCTGCGACAGGAAAAGGATTTTAGTACTAGCGAGAAGAATACTATTGTTAGAGCATTGACTAGCCTTGAAGAAATAAACGAAATTTCGATAATAAGGACCAGTGGGGAATTTCGATTAGCAATGGGTGTATCGGCTTCACAAAAGGTAAATGACTATTTACCAGTAGCAAGAAAAAATTTGCTCGATGAAGTAGGCAGTCCAGAAGAGCAGTTATCCCAATTACAACTTGTAGGCTTATCCGATTACAAGTATAAATCTGATTTGTTATATGCCTTGTTAAACAATAAAAGACCCATAGCCTTACAAAGAGAATCGCTTAAGCAATTATGGAATTCTAACGAAAAAGAAGTTGGTCCAAAATTACTTGAGCTTTGGCCAACCTTGGGTCCTGAAGCGAGAAAGCATTCTACGGACATTCTCTTATACAAATCGTTTAATCATGATCCATTACTTACAGCTATGGAAAATGGGGATGTTAATTTAGGAGAGTTTAATTTAGATCTAGAAAGGAGAAGAGTGCTATTATTCTCCGATGACGAAGCAATTAGAGAACGTGCTGCAGCACTTTTTTCAGATAGTGGCATCGTTCAAAGACAGGATGCAATTGATGCAATGACTCCTGCATTGGCCTTAAAGGGAACTCCACTTGCCGGGAAAGAAGTCTTTGTAAGCCAATGTGCCAGTTGTCATATATATAATGATATTGGCAATAAAGTTGGTCCCGTTCTGACAGAAATAAGTCGGAAAAGTAAGGAGTCTTTACTTCATGAGATTTTAGATCCTAACGCAGCTGTAGATACCAAGTATTTAAATTACAAGATTGTTACCTCCGATGGTAATATCTATTTCGGTTTGGTGAATTCTGAAACGGATACGGAACTTACCTTAGCTATTACCGGAGGGAATACCATAAGTATCAATAAAAGTAATATTGAAAGTTTTAGTTCCACAGGAAAGTCTCTAATGCCCGAAGGTTTAGAGTCTGCTATGAACGAACAAAATATGGCCGACTTGTTGTCTTTTTTACAAGAAGGTATTTAATCGGAAATACTGGTTTCAGAACGCTCCTTGGAAAAACCATAGACTTTGAATTGATTCATAGCCCAGGGATAGTTTACCTCTCCTTGAGGGGTGCCATTAAGCTGTATTTTTAAATATTTTACTGGGTGCGTTTTAAAAGGAATAGTGTTGCTTCTGCTCATACTGTTTGGGACTTTGAACTCTGTCCAGTCCTTGCCATTTGTTGAGGTGTAAACAGAAAAATCTCTTGGAAAAGTTTCTATAGGCTTTGGAGCCTTAGGTCCCCATCCCAATCTTTTTGGAGGAGCTTTAAACCCAATACCCGCAATGTTTGTTTCGGATGGGAATTCTATTTGAAACCACATATTTTCCTTTTGAGAAATTCCTGTGGACCAACCTTCAAAATTAAAGGCGGCAGATGGCGCGTTGGTTCCACCTATTCTCGTAGGGACGGAATGACTTGCGGTTACTTTCCAGCTGGAGGTATAGGGTAGTTCTTTAGGTATTCGAGGCCATAGGTCTTCAAAATTGCTTACTTCCTCAACAGCGGATCCAGAGCTTTTAAATTCTGCCACCTGTTCCTTGGTTATAAAACTGGAATTATTTTCTAGGTTTACCCTTATATAGGACAAGATATCGGCAATCCATTGATTGGATTGCTCGCTCATCCCTACCATAATTCCTCCTGGATAGTTAGTCCCATTGATCTCTCCCTTTAAGCCATAGAGTAGAGTATTAAGAACATAATTGGGGTGTCCCTGAACCCTATCAGACTGGACAAGTGCTGGGGCGATTATACTTCCATTTCCCACAGGGGTACCTAAGCCGTCATTGCCATGGCACTGGACGCATAATTCATTAAAAATCTCAGCTCCTCTTTGAAGCTGTTCTATTTGAACATCTGCAAGGTAGGATTCCCCGATTTTCGAACCTGAGGATTCCTTTTTAGGATTTGCAATTTGATTTCCTACCAATTGTATTCCTTTAGAGTTGCTCGTTTTTAATACTCCCTTTATGTCTTCAAAAAGACTCGCTATTTCTAAATGATGTATTGTAAGCATGGTCTGTATTACAACCTCTTCCTGTGGATCTTGAAGAAGTTTTTTGTAGGATGTGAGCAAATTGACTTCCCCATTTTTAAAGAGTGTTTCACTAGCTCGTAGTGCCTGAATTCTAATTCTGGGATTGGGATCATTTAATAGGAATTCAATGTGTTTTGTACTTAAGGCATTTAGCCCTTCCAATACCCATAGGGCGTGAAATCTTCCTAGAAGATTTTGACCGTTATTAATTTTGTCTTCCAAGTCGGGGACTATGGATTCGTCCTTTCTCAAAATTAACAACTGTTGTGCTTTATCTCGCCACCACCCATTCGGATGGTCTAAATACTGTAATAACTCTGTAGAACTCGCACCAAACATATTCGGTTCTGACCTATCTCTTTTATGGTCTTTATGGGTTATTCTCCATATTCTTCCTAAGCCAATTACTTTATCTAACTGGTACTGTTCTATTTTTGTCCGCAAATACGATCCTTTTTGCGCCCATTGTCCTTCTTGTATAATTCCGTGATACATGTCGACAATATATAGAGTGCCGTCCGGGGCAGTTGCCATGTCTACGGGCCTAAAAAGTGGGTCCGTACTACGTAAGAACTCTGATTTCTCTTGTTGATAAACATTGTGTAAGGTTGTCAAGCCTTCCTTTACAACTGGATTTATTTGCCGAACAATTCGGGCAACCGGTTCTCCATAAAAGTATTGCCCCTGAAGTTGTTCAGGCAATCTATCTCCTCTAAACATATCGTTTCCTGCAGCGCCTGTGACTCTTTTAAGGGACCCATCGGGTTGTCTTATTTCATCCATTCCACCCTGCATATCTGCAATTTTTACTGGAGCACCCCAGGGTATTTCAAAACCCTTTGCAAATTCATTGGGGACTTCAAAATTTCCATAATGTATAGGAAATTGAAAATAAGAAGGATGACCACTGGCACCTCCCTGGAACCATAACTTACCATCATCGTCATGCGTAATTCCCCACTGTGCCCTATTATAGCCAGTTTTTTCGCGCTTAATTCCTTCAGGGGTTTCCCGTATACGAAAGGCATTTACGGTGCTATAGAGCCAATTGTCCATGCCCCAGTACATAAATGCCTGCTGGTGTTCCACATTTCCAGAACGGCCATAGTTATTCGTAAAGAACTCTTTTTTGTCTGCCTTCCCGTCTTTATCCGTATCGGTGTATTTATAGACAACGTCTGCATCCGATTCCATAGTCAGAATACAGTCCTCTCCATAGGGCAGCACAAAACGCGGAAATACCAGACTATCGACAAAGGTTGTTCCTTTTTCATAAACACCGTCTAGGTCCTTGTCTTCCCACCTGGAAATTCTACTAACTGGTTCCAGAGTCCCATCTGAGTCTGCCGTTAGCATGTATGTTCTAAGTTCCAACACATACATTCTCCCATTCCCATCAAAAGAAATGGCCCCGGGTTGTTCAATTGCGGGTTCTGTAAGTACGGCTTCAATTTGATAGCCATCTGGGAGTAAAAAATGCTTTGCTGCTTCTTCAGGATACAGAGGTAAAACTGGGTTTTTTGGCTCCAAATCTATGCCTTTCCAGTTTTCGTCTTCAGGGTCTGCCTCAGCAGGCAGGCTTATAATAGGTAAGGTATCCGACATAGAGCTAATCACCTTTGCTACATTGTCCGGAGCAGATTCTTTCTTCTTACAACCTATAACCGTGAATACGAATAGTATAATAGTTAGTCTTAAAAGGACGGAGTTAAAACGAGAAGAGGAACTTTTTATTCGAATAGAAATGGAGGACATAAATAAAATCTTAGGAAAGAAAAATAATATTATAAAAACTAACTTGCAAAAATTAACTAGAATAAGTCTATTAAGATCACAAGTCCACAATTTATGATTGCCAAATATGCTTTTGTCCTACTTTTATTCTTTTGTACTGCCTGTAAAAAGGATCCTAAATATCCATTGCCTAAAACCCCACCTAATGTTATTTTAATTTTTACCGATGATCAGGGGTATCAGGATGTTGGTGTTTTTGGAGCCGATGATATCCCAACGCCCAATCTAGACAAGCTAGCTTTGGATGGGATTAAGCTTACAAGCTACTATTCTGCTCAGGCTGTTTGTTCTGCTTCAAGAGCTGGGATTTTAACGGGCTGTTATCCGAATAGAATAGGTATTCATAATGCCTTTATGCCTGATAGCAAAATTGGTTTAAATCCAAAAGAAACAACTATTGCAGAGATGTTAAAGCAAAAGGGGTATGCCACAGGTATTTTTGGTAAATGGCATCTTGGAGATGCTACAGAATTTTTACCAACCCGGCACGGTTTCGACGAGTACTATGGGATTCCATATTCCAATGATATGTGGCCGCTACACCCACAACAGGGCCCTGTATTTGATTTTGGTCCCTTGCCTCTATATCAAAACGAGTCCATTATTGATACGATAACAGATCAAACTTTCTTAACGACTGAAATAACAAAACGAAGTGTGGATTTTATTAACAGGAATAAAGACAATCCCTTTTTTCTATATGTGCCGCATCCGCAGCCGCATGTACCTTTGTTTGTTTCAGACAAGCACAGAGGTAAATCAAATAGAGGTCTATATGGCGATGTAATAATGGAGATTGATTGGTCCGTTGGGGAAATACTTAAAGCCTTACAAGAGCATAAATTGGAGGAGAATACCATAGTTATTTTCACCTCTGATAATGGTCCTTGGCTGTCTTATGGGAACCATGCAGGAAGTGCCAAACCTTTTCGAGAGGGGAAAGGAACTGCATGGGAAGGAGGTCATCGAGAACCCTTTATTATGCGTTATCCAAGAGAATTAAAGGGCGGAAGAACCATTTCTCAGCCACTTATGGCAATTGATGTTTTACCTACACTTGCAGAAGCCACTGATGCTGAACTCCCCGCGATGGACATAGATGGCAAAAGTGCCTGGTCCTTGCTGAAGGGGACCACTGATAAAAGTCCGCAAGAGGCCTACTTTTTTTATTACAAAGTGAATGAGTTGCATGCCGTTCGTTATGGCAAATGGAAGTTGTATTTTCCTCATAATTACCGAACTATGGAGGGTCAAATACCGGGAAAAGATGGTCTTCCGGGGAATTATGCATATGTTGATTTAGAAGAGATGGAACTCTATGATGTGAGTAACGATTTGTCCGAGACGCAAAATCTAGCCGAAGACTTCCCGGAAGTAGTACTACAGATAAAAGAACTTGCAAATCAGATGCGATATAAACTCGGGGACTCCATTTTGGAAATAGAAGGGGCGGAAACAAGGGAAGCTGGAACAATACAATGAATAAACCATTTCGATTTAAGAAGTTTACCATTAAACAGGATCAATCGGCCATGAAAATAGGAACCGATGGTGTGTTACTTGGCGCATGGGTAAATTTGGATACTTGCCCTATGTCCATCCTGGATATAGGTGCGGGCACTGGAGTACTTTCTTTAATGTTGGCTCAAAGAACAACAGCCGATATTATAGATGCCATAGAGATAGATGCAAAGGCATTTGAGCAATGTGTAGAAAATTTTGAAGCATCCCCTTGGGCAGATCGTTTGTTTTGTTATCATGCGTCTCTTCTTGAATTCCATCATGAAATGGATGAAGAGACCTATGACTTAATAATATCTAATCCCCCCTTTTACTTAGAAGATATGACCAGTGGGGATGAGGCTCGGGACCTGGCGAGGCAAAATAGTTCATTGCCTTTTGAGCAACTTATCAGGGCTTCGTCTCAGTTGCTTTCAGAAAGTGGTGTTTTTGCTCTTATAGTGCCTGTTCAAAATGAAGAGTTGATCCTTAAAGAAGCCAAAAAGAATGGTTTATACCCAAAGAGGATCACACATGTTAAAGGAACTAAATCTGCTGAGGTTAAGAGAAGTTTGATGGAGTTTCACTTTTTGGATCAGGAAGTTCTTAAGGATGAATTGGTAATTGAACATGCGAGACATCAGTTTACAGAAGAATACATAAAACTAACGAAAGACTTCTATTTGAAGATGTAAATTATCTTTGAGTAGACTAAATGCAATATAACTTGTCAACTTTTCAGGACTAATTAGATTTGTTTTCTTAGCTTTAAAACTACCTAAATATAAGTAAACAACCATTGAAAACAGTACTTCAAAATAGAATTAAACTCACTTAACGCGCTTTATTCTGGTTTTGACATTCGTCCTAATTGTTTACTTTGAATCAGTCGTTGTTACCCATCAGCTTTTTGTAGGAGAAAACTTATCGGGTATTTCTAATTGGTTTGGCTTATTAACGATCCCCCTGTTAACATGGATTGTTATTGCTAAATAATTAAGAGAAGTAGTCCGATAAACTCAAGAATTATTTCTTAAATTGGAAGATTTAACTCAATTACATATTCCATTTACTCTCTCAGGGTGATGTAATTATAACTGGGTAAAAACTGATAACAAAACAAGGGTAATTTTAATTACAAAAAATAGAACTCTCAACTAAATCGAATAAAAAATGAAAATAGTTACTGTACTACTCTTGGCACTTTGTGGGTTGTTTCAATATAGTCAAGCACAAGAAGATCCCTACCTCTGGTTAGAAGAAGTAGACGGAGAAAAAGCTTTGGAGTTTGTAAACCAAGCCAGTGAAACCACAGTTTCCGAGCTAAGTAGCCAAAAAGACTACCAGGATATTTATGATAAAACCATTGAAATATACAACTCCAAGGAAAGAATAGCGTATCCTACTATTAGAGGCGAGTATGTTTATAATTTCTGGAAAGACGAAAACCATATTAGAGGTATTTGGCGAAGAAGTACATTAGAGTCTTATGAGAACGGCGAACCAGCTTGGGAAACCTTATTGGATATGGACGAACTGGCTAAAAAGGATGCTATTAAATGGGTGTTTAAGGGAGCTACGGGCCTATATCCTGATTACAATCGATTTTTGATAGAACTCTCTAAAGGTGGAGGAGATGCCGTGGTCACAAAAGAATTTGACGTAAACACAAAAAGATTTATTGAGGGAGGGTTTGTCCTTAAGGAGTCGAAAGGTTCTGCCGAGTATGTAGACGAAAACACCTTAATCGTTTCTACCAATTTTGGGGAAGGCACCATGACTAATTCTGGTTATCCTTTACAGGCTAGACTTTGGAAGCGCGGAACCGAGTTAAGTAAGGCCCAACTCATACATGAGGGACAAACTACTGACGCATTTATGACTTTGGGATATGTTTTACGGGATGGATCTCAAGAATACACTATGGTATCTAGATATATGACTACATTTTCTAGTGAACAAATGGTATGGAGAGATAATAAAATCATCAAATTGGATATTCCAGAAAATTGTGAGATCGAAGCACTATTAGACAATCAATTAATAATTCAATTAAAATCGGATTGGAATGTAGAGTCCAGTACATATAACACTGGTGCCCTACTAAGTCTCAATTTTAAACAACTGTTAGAGGGAAAAAAAGAAATTCAGATAATTTTACAACCCGATGCATATTCTAGTATTTCAGGTGTTTCTACAACAAAGAATAAATTACTAATCAACTTACTTACCGATGTTACGGGTCAATTATATATTTATTCATTCGAAAATGAAAAATGGAATAGCCAAAAGGTGAATACTCCAGATTTCGGCTCTATTTCTATTGTTGGAACAGATGACCTGTCGGACCAATATTTTTTCAGTTTCCAAAATTTTATTACGCCATCTACTCTGTACACGGCCGATGCTTCAAACAATACTTATGAAAAATACAAATCGCTCCCTGCATTTTTTGATGCAAGCAAATATGAAGTAAAACAATATAAGGCAAAGTCGAAAGATGGAACCATGGTACCATATTTTATGGTTTCTAACAAGGATATTAAGCGAGATGGTACAAATCCAACCTTGGTATATGCTTATGGAGGTTTTGAAGTTTCAATCTCCCCTTTCTATGCCGCAACCTTTGGTATATCCTGGCTAGATAAAGGAGGTGTTTTTGTTTTAGCTAATATTCGGGGTGGGGGTGAATATGGCCCAAGATGGCACCAAGAAGGGATGAAGGAAAAGCGGCAGAATGTGTTTGACGACTTCTATGCAGTTTCTACGGACTTAGTTGCAAAAAATATATCGTCCCCAAAGCATTTGGGCATTATGGGAGGCAGCAACGGTGGATTACTGGTAGGTGTTGCCTTTACACAGCAACCAGATTTATATAGTGCTGGCGCTTGTTTAGTTCCCCTCTTAGATATGCAGCGGTATAACAAGCTTTTGGCAGGAGCAAGCTGGATGGGAGAATATGGTGATCCAGATGTTCCTGAAGAATGGGAATACATTAAAAGGTATTCTCCTTATCACAATCTGATGGAAGGAGTAGACTACCCAGAAATTTTCTTTTATACTTCAACCAGAGACGATAGGGTCCATCCCGGTCATGCCAGAAAAATGGTGGCAAAAATGAACGATATGGGTATCAAGACCTATTATTATGAAAATACAGAAGGGGGACATGCGGGCTCTTCGACGAATGAACAAAGTGCGAAAATGAATGCTTTAATGTTTTCCTATTTGTTAATGAAGTTGAAGTAGTTTACGGTCTAAATAGAATTCAAAAGGTAACTTCCTCTAGTTAAAATAGTAATTATAAAAAGTTGTTGTCTTAGAGAGTTCAATTTTTGATTAATACGTCTTTCCCAAACCTTCCTTTTGTTATAAAAACTACTTTTTTCTCATTGGTTTGTTATATTCCTTTATTTACCTTTGAAAAAAATAGCAAAGATGAAGCCAGACTTATTTGAAGCTCCGGATTACTATAACCTAGATGATCTTCTTAGTGAGGAGCATAAGTTAGTGCGCGATGCAGCGCGCCAGTGGGTTAAGCGAGATATATCCCCAAAAATTGAGGAATATGCCCAAAAGGCAGAATTTCCAAAGCATATTATAAATGGACTTGCAGAAATTGGGGCATTCGGGCCTTATATTCCCGTAAATTACGGAGGTGCAGGTCTGGACCAAATATCCTATGGTCTTATTATGCAGGAGATAGAACGTGGAGACAGTGGTGTGCGTTCTACCGCATCTGTGCAATCTTCGCTGGTTATGTATCCTATTTTTGCCTATGGTACAGAAGAGCAGCGACAAAAGTATCTTCCAAAATTGGCTAGTGGAGAATTCATGGGATGTTTTGGTTTAACAGAACCCGATCATGGATCTAATCCGGGTGGTATGGTTACGAACTTCAAAGACATGGGAGATCATTTCTTGCTGAATGGTGCAAAACTTTGGATTTCTAACTCACCATTTGCTGATATTGCTATTGTTTGGGCAAAAAATGAGGAAGGGAGAATACATGGTTTAATCGTAGAAAGAGGAATGGAAGGCTTTTCAACTCCTGAAACGCATGGGAAATGGTCTTTACGTACTTCTGCTACCGGAGAATTGATTTTTGATAATGTAAAAGTTCCTAAAGAGAATTTACTTCCAGGTAAGAATGGTTTGGGAGCTCCCTTGGGCTGTTTAGATTCTGCCCGATATGGAATTGCATGGGGCGCTATCGGGGCCGCGATGGACTGTTATGATACGGCACTTCGATATGCCAAAGAAAGAATTCAATTTGGGAAGCCAATAGCGGCAACACAATTGCAGCAAAAGAAGTTGGCGGAAATGATTACAGAGATTACTAAAGCGCAGTTAATGGCGTTGCGACTTGGACAACTCAAGAACGAAGGAAAGGCTTCTTCTGCACAGATATCTATGGCGAAGCGTAATAATGTTGAAATGGCAATTAACATAGCTCGTGAAGCGCGTCAGGTATTAGGAGGCATGGGTATTACTGGGGAATACAGTATTATGCGCCATATGATGAACCTGGAAAGTGTCATTACTTATGAAGGTACCCACGACATACATCTATTAATCACTGGCCTCGATATTACGGGGCATGCAGCATTTTAATACTGCCATTAATGGAAGTATTTGCCGATTGCTTCCTGCATATACGTGTAATTAGACTCTGCGAGCATTGCAAATTCGAAGAGGCTGTTGCTCCGATCTAAGTTTTGTTGGGGATAAGAAACTTTGTAATATTTATTTTTCATCAGATAGTCTGTTAGTGCTCTAAGGCCATGTAGAAAAGGCATATATACAACACCGTAGGCTAAACTATTTATTTCTTCTTCTTGCAGAATTGACCGAAGTTCTTTCATCCCATCTAAACACCGGGCGAACTGTTTTTTATCAAAGTGAATTTTACGCAAGTCTCTTTCGTCTTCAGGAGAAGAATTTACAAGGGTCCTGATGGCGTCGCCAAAATCGTAGTAAAACCTGCCAGGCATAATGGTGTCTAAATCGATAAGGCAGAGAGCTTTCTGACTATCTTTATCGAACAATATGTTACTCAGTTTGGTATCATTATGGCAGACCCGAATTGGAAGATCTCCCGGATCTTTTTCCTGTAAAAATTGAAGCGTCTTTTTCGCTTTATGAATTGCATTTTTTGCTTTTGAAAGAGTCTCCTTTTCGGCTCCTTCCAATGCTTGATAAAATTGGGAGCTTCTATATTCTAAATCAAGAAAATTAGGAAGGACTACTTTGAATTTTTCAGGGGGAGCATTTTGAAGTAATGCGTGAAATTTGGCTAGAATCTTAGCGGCCTCAAAAGCAACAATTCCCTTCTTTGTATTGGTAAAAGCAATGCTGTTTTCGATTGCGGTCATCAACCGCCAATATTCCCCCTTTTCTGTTATTAGCAGTGTTTTATTCTTCTTTGTTTTGATTAGCCTGATGGATTCATAATCCTCCCCGCGCAGGTATTCTAGTGCAGATTCTATATTCTCCATTATTGCAGGAATTTCAGGAAA
>CAZWPZ010000058.1:0-12188 GCA_964636005.1 uncultured Eudoraea sp. | reverse complement strand
TACTATGTTTAATACTAGTGCTACTTTGGTTTTGAAGGATTGTAA
Organism: uncultured Eudoraea sp.; assembly: GCA_964636005.1. Lineage (GTDB taxonomy): Bacteria > Bacteroidota > Bacteroidia > Flavobacteriales > Flavobacteriaceae > Eudoraea. The sequence goes on along the minus strand of CAZWPZ010000058.1, from coordinate 12,143 downwards.
TTCACGAGAGGTGTACAGTACTCTGGAAGGTACAAGTAAACAAAAAAATGTTGAAAAAAGTTATAAAGAGGCAATTGAAGCTACCTTTGTTTCTATTCAAGCTATGGCCTATGCGTATACACCTTCTAAAAAAGAGGAACCGATAGTAACAAAAAATGTAGTTTCCTCGGAGACTGTCCCAAAGGAGGTCGCTGACAATGAGAAGTTAGAAGCTCCTGCCCCTCCTGCCACCACGGCAGCAGCAATTACAACGACAGCTGCTGTAGTTGACACAAAAGAGACTACTGCTGCTGATAAAGTCCAGAATACTCCTGAAGTTGCGGTGACAAGCACCACTGCAGATGCAGATATATGGTATGCACAGGAGATCCCAAATGGATTTCAGTTGGTCGATAAAACACCCAGCGTTCAATTAAAGATATACAAGACGGAAACTGCTAATATGTATATTGCCGAAGGCCAGGATTCCAATGGCGTAGTCTACAAAAGAGAAGGGGAGTGGTTCTTTGAATATTACGAGTCGGGCAAGAAGACAATAAAAAAACTAAACTTAAAATTTTAGTATTTATCCTTCCATAATTGCTTTAAGTAGGCCTTAATGGCTATCTCTCGCTTATTTGTTCCCGGAGTATACAGGGAGGTCCCAATTATTTCGTCAGGTAAAAATTCTTGATCGACAAAGTTATCTTCGTAATTATGTGCATACTGATAATCTTGGCCATAACCTAAATCTTTCATTAGTTTTGTTGGAGCATTTCTAAGGCGCAAGGGTACCGATAAATCTCCAGTTTTGGCTACTAGCTCCTGGGCCTCATTTATTGCCATATAACTCGCATTGCTTTTAGGAGAAGTAGCTAAATAAATGGTGCATTGGCTCAATAGAATTCGTGCCTCAGGGTAACCTATTACACTAACTGCTTGAAATGTGGAGTTGGCGAAAACTAAGGCTGTAGGATTGGCAAGGCCTATGTCTTCTGAAGCAGCTATTAGAAGACGTCTGGCGATAAACTTAACATCTTCACCCCCTTCAATCATTCTGGCCAACCAATAAACCGCCGCATTGGGGTCACTTCCTCTAATGGACTTTATAAAAGCAGAGATAATGTCATAGTGTTGTTCTCCTGTTTTGTCATAAAGAACGGTGTTTTTTTGAACTTTATTTAAGACAAGTTTATTGGTTATTGTTATTTCGTTCTGTTCTTCAGAGTTAATAAGTAATTCGAAAATATTCAGGAGTTTTCTTCCATCCCCGCCAGATAATCGGAATAAGGCTTCCGTTTCCTTGAGTGTTATCTTTCTTTTTTTAAGTAAAACGTCTTCTTCAATTGCTCTTTTCAAAAGTTTTTCTAATTCATTTTTACCAAATGGATTTAAGGTATAAACCTGACATCTGGATAAAAGAGCAGGTATTACTTCAAAACTCGGATTTTCTGTCGTGGCGCCAATTAAGGTAATCCAACCCTTTTCGACGGCGCCTAAAAGAGAATCTTGTTGTGATTTACTGAATCTGTGAATTTCGTCAATAAATACAATAGGGTTTTGTGAGGTGAACAATCCACCGCTTTGTTTTGCTTTTTCAATAACATCACGGATGTCTTTTACACCGGAATTAATAGCACTGAGACTATAAAATGGCCGATTACTTTCATTAGCAATAATATGGGCCAATGTGGTTTTTCCGGTTCCAGGTGGTCCCCATAAAATAAGCGAAGGAATAAGACCTTTTTTTATTTGATTTGTAAGCGAACCTTTCTCTCCTACCAAGTGAGATTGACTTATATATTCTTCTAAAGTCTTTGGACGTATCCTTTCGGCTAAAGGTTCATTCATTTTATAAATGTAATAAATAGGTTGGTACCTTAAGAAAAGGACCTTGGGTTTCTGATATTTTTCTCTTTCTTCTCAGTTCTTAGTTTTTATTGAACCTATAGTGACAATCTTGCAGGATTCTTATTTTGGCTAAACTTTTGTATATAGAAAGGTTAAGATCATAAAATGACAGAAGAGAAACATTATAAATTTTCGGACAGTGTACTATTGGTACCAATGGTCTCTGTATTGGCAATCTGGACGGTATATTGGTTTGAAATTACATTTCAAACGAATTTAAACAGTTTTGGCGTTTACCCAAGAACTTTGGGAGGCTTAAAAGGAATACTGTTTAGCCCTTTCCTACACAGTTCGGTAAGCCATCTCTATAACAATACACTCCCATTAGCCGTTTTGAGTGCCGCTTTGGTTTACTTTTATAGAGATATCGCATGGAGAGTACTTCTTTATGGTCTCTTGCTTACTGGGTTTGTTACCTGGTTAATTGGTCGAGATTCGTATCATATTGGAGCAAGTGGTATCATCTATATGCTGGTAAGTTTTATATTTTTTAAAGGGATATTAACCAGATATTACCGCTTGGTTGCTCTTTCCCTTATTGTTGTTTTTGTTTATGGTAGTTTAATCTGGTTTATATTTCCTCTAAAAGAGGAGATTTCGTGGGAAGGCCATTTAGCAGGCTTTTTAAGCGGTTTATTTCTTGCTGTCATAATGAAGGCGAAAGTTCCAAAGCCAAAGAAATATGATTGGGAAGAAGAGGGGTATCGGGAAGAGGAAGACGAATTTTTAAAACATTTTGATGAGGATGGGAACTTTATTGAACATCGCGATACCTCGGAAAAATCCCCTCTCGAAATCATTTATAAAATAACAAAAGAAGAGGAGGACTCCTAGTATATTATGCCATTCGTTGACGAACCACTTCATACAGAAATACCGCACATGCAACGGATACATTCAGGCTCTCAATAGTGCCTAGTAATGGTATTTTGCCCTTATTGTCTACTGTTTTTAATATTGCCGGAGATATACCTCTTTGTTCGGAACCCATCACAATCGCGGTGGGTTTTTTAAAGTCCAAATCGTACAAACTGCTCTGTGTTTTTTCGGTAGCTGCAACCACATTTATTCCTGCAGATTGCAGGTAGAAAATGGCATCTCTAATATGATCAACCTTTGCGATTGGAATTTTAAATGCAGCTCCTGCGGAGGTTTTTATGGTATCCTGGGTGACTGGTGCGGCACCTTTTTTTTGAATAATAATACCATCTACGCCGCTACATTCGGCGGTGCGAATTATAGCTCCAAAATTTCTTACATCCGAAAGTTGATCTAAGAGCAAAAACAGAGGTGCGTTCTTTTTGTCTAAAACCTCTTCTACTATTTTTTCAAAATCAGCAAATTCAATGGGAGAAATTTGGCCTACTACCCCCTGATGGTTATTTCTGGTGAGCCGATTAAGTTTTTCTATTGGGACAAAAGAACAGGGAATACCTTTATCTTTTATAAGCTGGTCTAGTTCTTTGTAGAGTACACCATTTAAACCCTTTTGAATGTATATTTTGTCTATGGAACTATCGGAATTAATGGCTTCCATAACAGCCCTAATACCATAGATTTGATCGGTTTTTTGCATGGTTTAAAGGTAATGAAAAAGGAATCCTTTGCCTAACCGGGATTAAAAGGAAACAGAATTAGCTAGCGCAGGAGCATCCCAGAGAGAATACCAATTGATTCTGAAAGGGTGATATCCAATTCTTAATGCCTTTTTAGTCGGATAAACCCAAGGATAGAATTTCAGGGGAATCTTTGTCAAACCCGTAGGATCTCCAATAAAAGCCTGGTTCATTAAATTTCCAAACTACTTCCCCTTGTCTGGTGACTTCCCATATGCCAAAGTCCCCTTCGGTAATTAAAACGTTTCCATTTGGTAAAGGTACTGCTCCAGATACTTTTGGTGCATAGAGATCGCCATCGGTAAACGTCCATAGCTCTTGGAGCTCATTATCCTGATTTTGTTGTAAGTTAAACACAGTAGGTATTTCTAATTCGTACACCGTAGATTGTTCCAGACCCTGTCCATTAGAATAGACAAATATACTTTTCTGATTGTTGCGTATATGTAAATTCGGGTGATGGTTGTTGTAAAAACGCCTGTTACCAAAAGTGTTCTTATAGGCTTCTGGATTCCCGAATCTGTACACCAAGTCGCCCCCTTTATTGTAATTACCTCCAACATCGGTTGCTGCCTCGGTGGTGGAAGTACTATGGTCTATCACCCAAATTTCATGATAAAAATTCACACTTAGGTAAATTAGGTCACTTTCCGGGTCGTATGTCAACCCATTGGCATGAGTCATATCACCATCTTCCATCTGTGTATAATTCAGATCTATCTTGCCAGGATTATCAGCAATATTCCCATAGTTCGCTGTTGTAGGGTCATGGTCTTGTATGAGATGATCCCATGCGCTCCAACGCCACACAATCTCGTTGGTCGTTGGGTCCACTTCGATAATGCCATCCGGGAATAATTCTATGTTCATAGCAGAACCTGCTTGCTGGGCTTCGGCTATCGTTTTTCGTTCCCAGGTTTGCATTAAAATATTCCCGTTGGGTAACAATTCAGCATCGTGATGCAAAATATAGTCTTCAGTAGAATATTTATACTCCCAATCTACATTTCCGTCTTTATCTATCAACTGAATTTTGCCACCATAACCACCAAATTTGAGTTGGGCATTATCATCTTCTAACATAGCCAATAATCTGCCATTGGGAAGTAAGTTTACATCATTTCCAAGTCTCTCGCCATTCATGGGCCATTCAAAAATAAGATCAGATTGTTTGTTCATTATAAATACCCTGTTTCTGGAAGCACCTGCAACTAGAATATATCCATCATAGACTAAGTCTTCATTAAAAAAGACTACTTCACCTTGTGGGGTGATAGTATCTGTTTCTTTTGTATTTTCCTGAGAAACTTCTGATTCGGTTGCTTCAGGGTTTAACGGACTGGGGTCTGATTTGGAGCAGCTTAGAACTATTAGGAATAGCAGAGAATAAAACAACCCGCTAAGCGTGATAGATTTCATGGAGATCTTTTTATAGCAATTTTAGATAGGGCAAAAATAAGGAAGAATTAGTGGATTTAAATAAAGTAAAATCGAAATTAGTGCTATATGCACAATGCCCTGAGTAGGTATAAAAAAAACACCGCTACAAGTTGTAGCGGTGTTTTCTCTTTAAAACTATCTAGTATGTGTTTATAAAACTAGCTATTTCTAGGTTTAGTTAACACACTTTCCTGGACTTGGCCCATAATCTCCGTAAAGGGCACCATCTGGGGAAAATATCTGAAAGGTAATTTCGCTATCCCACGGACCACTTACAAAGAATATCTCTAAGCTAGCTCCAGCCGGAACTTCGGCTTCATGAGAAGCTTCAGTACCCTGAGCTGCAGTAATAGTATAGGCAGTTGTAGAACCGTCAATACTGAAGGTAAGGTTGGCACCATTCCAACCGTCTCCATAACTGTCTTGCATATCGATTTTCCATGTTCCAGCAGTCTCAACATCTGTAATAGGAGCACAGTCTACCAAGACATTAAAATTGAACCCATTAAGCTGTTCTGCTTGTCCTGTAATACTTGCACTAAAGTTGCTATTTGTCCAGACAGATCCATCAGTTCCAGTAGCCGTTCCAAAAAACTTGAATAGGTTTCCTCCTGCTAAATCCTGAGAGGTAATACCTAAAAGTTCTGCTAACTCTGCATAGGTATAAGCTATCTCCGCTGGAAAAGTGGTGATAGTTGTCAACGGAATAGTATCATAATCCGTAGAACCATCGTCTAGAGTAAACTCTAAGTCATAGGATGCTACATTAGGAGCAGGTACATCAACCGTAGCCGCAAAAGTAGCAGTAGGTTGCTGAATTTCCTCAACCAAATAGATTCTCTGGTTCACATCTACACGGACATAAGCAGCTTTTAATGCTTCGTTCGTGTGAATTTTCATGGGGTCTTTGTCGTTGTCTTCGCAAGAAACAATTGCTAGCGAAACAGCAAGTATCCCTAAAATAAATTTACTGAATTTTTTCATATTGCTAATTTTTATTTATTTACTATCTAGTGAAATCTGGTGGATTAGTATCCCAGAATACCGGTACATCAGGATTAGTCTTCTGAGTAATGTTCGTATTGTTATCCGCAGCAGTCTGTGGATACCACATAGTTCTAACAAATATACCAGGATTTTCTACAACAAAAGCAGGCGTTAAATTATCAGGCTGGCCTGTTCTTCTATACGTGTTGTACGCGCTCATTCCATCACACCAAGAAGCAATAAATACTTGCTCAGCGATAATTCTTAGCTTACCAGTATCATCAGCTGCATCATATGCGGCTAATATGTAGCCAATGTGCGTATCGATTAGTGCGGGTGTAGCTTCAAATCCTGTACCTGTTGCAAGGCTTGCACCGAAGGCAGCAACCTTGTTCATAGATTCTCTTACTCCAGTTTCCAAATAGGTTCTTGCATCCCCAACGGTTCCTAAAACTAAGGCAGTTTCAGCCAACATTAAATGGGTATTAGCAGCTATAAGCATTGGAGAGATACCTGCTCCAGCCAATCCTTCGCTAACAGCAGTAGAACCAGAAACATTTCTAAAGTCATCTGCGTCAAAAGGACCGCCAATAGGATAAACTCCATGAATCGTTCTAAAGGCATCATCTGGAGGAATACCGTCGTCATCTAAGTGGTTTCTTCCCCATAGTCCGCCATAACCATTAGTAGCAGGAACTAAACAGTAGGTGTTAAAGTCTGCCCACCAAGATGGTATAGTATTTTCCGTAACACATTCCTTAGTGATAACATCAGCACCATCGTAGTTACTTTGTTGTCTGTACATGTAATACCTGATACGTGGATCAATAGCAGCATATTGGTTTGCCATCAAATCCATAAAGTAGTTACAGGTATAGTAGTCTGAACTTGGTCCCTGACCATCGTATAATGCATCAAAGTAAGGGTGTCTACTGTCAGGAGCAGCATTGTTTGTACTCCACTGAAATTGCAAATCATCAGCAGAAGTAGCAATGAACTGCCCACCATTTACGATGCTGTTAATTATTGCAGTAGATTCAGCAGCGTTAACCAATCTGCTTTGTACAGCTAGCCTTAAACGCATGGTATTGGCAGCTCTTATCCACTTGGCGTCTACTCCTCCATAATATAAATCATTGGTAGGAGAGGCAAGTTCTGCTTTTTGCAAATTGGCAATTGCCGTTTGCAGTAAGTCATCTAAAGCAGCATATATTTCAGCTCCGGAGTCAACTGCAGGGTTAAAGATGCCTTCTGTTCCTTGAGCAGCCTCAAAATATGGAACGTCACCAAATAAATCTACAAGATTCATCATCACATACGCTTCTAGGATTTGTCCTATTGCAACATGTGTAAACAGTTCAGCTTCTTCTGCAAGAGGAGTCATCGTTCGGATATCGATCAATACTTCAGAATAAGCATCATCCCAAATTTGATCAAAATCTCCCGGATCATAAAGATCTCGGTAGGTTGGTCCAAAACCGTGTTGTATCCTTACAGGCTCCATACCAAATTGGGCCCATCCATTTTCTGCACGTCCTTCTGTACCAGAGTGCAGGTTAGCAACCTTAATTTGAATTGCATTCAAGAAAAAGTCGATATCCGCCTGTGCAGGGTTTAAAAAGTTTGGATCCGGCTGCACATCTAAATTGGTGGTTTCGCATCCATTTATGAGTAACATTGATGAGGCTAAAATGGCCAAACCAATAAACTTAAACCTATTTTTCATAATATTCGTTATATTTTTCATTTCTCTTAACTATTAGAAGGAAGCTCTTACAGTGAATCCGTATCTTCTTGAAGAAGGTCCAGTAAAGAAGTCAATTCCTTGTCCATTACCAACACCTGTACTAGAGGAGTTAGTATCGTATCTTACGTTATCTGGCATATTAATTGCTTTAAACCATAAGTTCTGCCCTGATACTGTAAAAGATAAACTTCCAAAAGGAGTTCTATCCAAAGATTTCGCTGGTACAGCATAGCTCAAGGAAGCTTCCTGAATTCTAAAAGTACTACCGTCAAAAATACTCAAGGTATTAATACCACCTGCAAAATAAGTGTTAAAACCTAATTCAGTAGCACTGATTGCAGTCTGGTTAACCGCACCATCTGTCTGTCTTACCGCAGGTAAAACGTATTGTGCTTCTCTTTGGATAGGTGTATCGTCATCTACAACACCTCTACCTACTAATGCAGAAGTTGTTACAGAATAGATATCTCCACCATGTCTGTACTGGAAGTTACCAGAAAGTGTGAAATTTTTGAAGGTAATACTAGGAATAATAGCGGTGTTCCAATCTGGGTTTGGATCTCCAATTTCCTTAATATTATTATCTACTAAATAACGACCAGCGTCATTTACAAGATCATTACCTTGATCATCCTGAAGAATGCTTGTTCCTAAGAATACACCAAAAGGTCTTCCTTCTACAGCGTAGTTCGCTGCTTCTCCTGCAATAGCAGAAGTAAGAAGAATGTTATTGGTTCCTTCCGCTAAGTCTGTAACGGTAGTTTCAATAGCAGTAAAGTTAGCCGCAATATTGAATCCAATTTTATGCTCGTATTCTTTAAGAATATCAATATTTGTGTCTATTTCAATACCTTTTGACTGAATCTCACCGATGTTTACAGTAGTTCCTGTAAATCCAGTGGAACTATCTAATGGTCTGTTCGTAATTAAGTCTGTAGTTGTTTTGTCAAAAACACTGACATTTAAATTCCAGATGTTAAATAATCGAGTATCCAAACCTAATTCGAGCTCTGCAACTCTCTCTGGCTTAAGATTTCTGTTACCTAAGGAATTATCTACAGCGTTAGAAGAAACTACGCTTCCATCTCCTGCAACAAAAGCACGTGCATTCAGACCTAATACGTTTCTTGTGTTATATGGCGTTGGGAAACCTGCCGAAGATCCGTATCCAAAACGGAACTTCATATAGTTAAGTGCATTTCCTTGTATTCCATCAAAAATAGCAGTTGGTACAAAAGAAACACTAGCACCAGGATAGAAAAGAGAGTTGTTCTCTTTTTCTAAGGTAGAAGACCAGTCATTTCTTCCTACAAGGTTAACATAGATCCAATCCTGATATCCAAATGTTAAATCTAAATAAGCACCTACTAAATTCTCTTCAAAAGTTTGTGCCAAGTTAGGGTTACCAGTTCTTACGAAAGAGTTCTGTGCAGAAGGAGTAGTGAAGTTAAAGTGTTCTAATACCCCGAACACTAACTGACCTTGACTTTCTAAACCATCAGAATTGAAGGTATCCCTTCTGGTGTTCACCCCTAGGATGGCTTTAAGATTTAAGTCTTCTGTAAGGTCTCTGTCTGCAGATAAAATTAAATCGTGATTCCAGATAGTGTTTCTAACTGTTCTGGTTCTTAACAAACCTAATGGCTGTCCGTCAACCCCACCTTTGTTTTGTCCATAGGAGTTTAACTCGGTGTAGGTATCCAAACCTAGTCTATAGGATAAGTTCATCCAGTCATTAATCTCGTAAGCTATAGTAGTGTTTCCGATAAAACGATCTGTATCTTGTGCTGTCTTCACGTTTTCTACAGTCCAATAAGGGTTCTGGATATCGTTACCAGAACGGTAGTACATACTTCTACCATCTATTGCCTGGAATGGAAGTCCTGTTAAATCTACAGAACGTGGGGTATATAATACATCCCCGAAGACCGAACCACCATTAAATGCAGCACCACTACCTGTAGAAGGTGCAACTGGTGGAGAATTAAAGTCTGTTTTGATAAACTGGAACGAACCTTGGATGGTAAACTTGTTGTTTAATCTAGCGTTACCACCTAAAGAGAAGTTGTTACGTAATACCCTGTTTCCTGGAGTAATACCTTTATCCTCTGTTCTACCGTAGTTAAAATTAAAACTAGCTTTTTCGTTACCACCTCTAAGGTTTACCGAGGTGCTATTAACGAAACCAGTTCTAAAGAACTCCTCTACACCATTATAAGGTTGGTATAAGTAAGGAGCAGCGGCAATATCTTCATATCCTGCTACTAACGACTGATCTGCCAAGAAATTCAAAGGACTTTGAAGTTGTGCAAGACCAGAAGGATTTCCTAAGAACTGACCTGCATTTGCAATACCATCGTTATCTGTTCTGTCAAACCTAGGACCCCAGTTACTAAAGAAGTATCCAAATCCTTGATGGAAACCACCACCGTAGTTATCCTGATATTCTGGTAAGATGGCATCAGAAATAAATACAGAAGAAGTAACACTTACTTCCATTTTACTAGGAGCATCTCCTTGCTGAGAACTCTTAGTAGTAATAAGGATTACCCCGTTTCTACCTCTGTTACCATAAAGTACCGTTGCACTTAATCCTTTAAGTACGTTTACTTCTTTAATAGTGTTTGGATCTAAATCAAGGAACCTACTAGATGCTGTATTTCCATCCAAAATAGAACCCTGGTTATTTGTTCCTGAGTCGATTGGCACCCCATCCACAACAAAAAGTGGCTGGTTAGACTGCGTTACAGAAGAATAACCTCTAATAATGATGTTTGTACCAGAACCGGAAAGACCATTACTTGCGGTAATATTTACACCGGCTACTTTCCCTTGAAGTACCCGACCTATATCCGCTTCTGGTCTAGATTCAATTTGGCCCTCATCAACGGTAGATACCGCATAACCCAGAGATCGCTCTTCTCTCTCAATACCTTGGGCAGTTACAACAACCTCTTCCAGAGCCTGTGCATCCTCTTCCATTTGTACATTGTAATTTGAGCTAGCACCAATGACGACTCTTACATTCTTCTGACCAATGTAAGTGAATAGTAACGCCTGACCCTCTTGTCCCCTGATTTCGTAATTACCGTCGAAATCAGTTTGGGTACCAGTAGTAGTACCTTCAATCAAGATGTTAACACCAGGAAGAGGTAAACCTTCAAAATCGGTTACCGTACCTGAAATCGTCTTGTCTTGCGCAAATGATAAATGCACAACAAACGCCAATAAAAGCGTCAAGATTCCATTTAAATTTGTTCTCATTTTATAATTATTTGAATTAGCTAAGTGCGAAAATCCTAATTTCGTGTTAATAATCCAAACTTATTTTAATAAAACTTTAAGACGAAAGGGTAAGAAAAAAACAATTTAACAGACTTTTGTTACACTTTAAACTAAAAAAACTGTTAAAATAATGTCATATAAATAGGTAGTTTCTGAATATCTTAAAGATTGCTAAAGAAGAATCTGAATATATTATGAAGTTGGTAAAACTAAGGTTTTGCCAACTTCTAATGCCCTGTATATGGAGTTTTAACCATGTTTGCTTGGTTAATACGTTTCAAATTCAGTTTTTGAATAAAAAACCCTTATATATATTAAGGTATAAAACCTTCGTAAAGATACGCTATTATGCCATCTTAATTCCCGCCTAAAATGGGACTGTTTTGAGGCTCTAAAAAAAAACTTTAAAATTAATCTAATACCATTTGAAATTTTATGAATTATTACTACATTTGCCAGCCCTTAAACGAGGGTAGTTATATATAAAAAAGAATATGCCAACAATTTCACAATTAGTAAGAAAAGGAAGGGCCACAATTACCAAGAAGAGTAAATCGGCTGCTTTGGATTCTTGTCCCCAACGACGAGGGGTTTGTACGCGTGTTTATACCACAACGCCTAAGAAGCCAAATTCTGCAATGCGTAAAGTTGCCAGAGTTAGGTTGACAAATGGAAAAGAGGTTAACGCTTACATCCCAGGAGAAGGGCACAATCTTCAAGAGCACTCGATCGTCCTTGTTCGTGGCGGCCGAGTTCGAGATTTGCCTGGCGTGCGTTACCAGGTCGTCCGTGGAGCTCTAGATACGCTGGGCGTTGACGGACGAAAGCAGTCCCGGAGCCGTTACGGGGCGAAGCGTCCCTAGTCGGCGTTTCCTTTTTGTAGATTTCACGACTCAGTTGCATAGTTAGAAAGAACACCGATGGGTGCGATTACCGCCAGCCGCACGTCTCTCCGACCTGACCCCAAGCACAAGTCGCTTTTGGCGAGCAAGTTCATCAATTGCTTGATGTACGACGGTAAGAAGAGCACCGCTCAAGCTGTATTCTACGATGCGCTTGATGTCATTGGCGAGAAGGTAACAGATCGTCCACCGATTGAGGTGTTTGAAGCGGCTGTTGAGAATGTGAAGCCATTCATCGAAGTTCGCTCCAAGCGAGTCGGTGGTGCTTCTTACCAA
>CAZWPZ010000057.1:0-17276 GCA_964636005.1 uncultured Eudoraea sp. | reverse complement strand
CCCCCCATTAATTTTTGTACCTCATCTACGGTAACTAAGTTCGCATCGCCTTTTATGGTATGCTTTAAACAAGAAGCGGCTACTGCAAAATCTAGGGCATTCTGATCGTCCTCAGGATATTTAAGCAAACCGTAAATTAGTCCTCCCATAAAAGAATCACCCCCACCTACTCTATCAACAATATGGGTGATTTGATACTGTCTGGTCTCATACATTTTCTTACCGTCATATAACACTCCTGCCCAAGTATTATGAGAGGCTGAAATGGATCCCCTAAGTGTTGTAATCACCTTTTGTGCTCTTGGAAATTTTTCCATCATTTGTTTACAAACTGACAAAAAAGCTTCCGCCTTTACGTCGTTACCTTGCTTAGTTATGTCTAATCCTTCTGGTTTAATATTAAAGTGTTTTTCAGCATCTTCTTCATTACCCAAAATTATATCACAATAGGAAGTCAACTCTGTCATAATTACCTCCCGGTCACCCCCATATTGCCATAATTTAGCACGATAGTTTAAGTCTGTCGAAATAGTAATTCCCCGTTTACTGGCTGCTTTAACTGCTTCTAAACAAACATCTGCGGCATTTTGGGATATTGCCGGTGTGATTCCCGTCCAATGGAACCATCCTGCGTCTTTAAAAACTTCGTCCCAATCTATCATCCCTAATTCAATTTCGGAAATAGCAGAATGTGCCCTATCGTAAACTACTTTGCTTCCCCTGCTTACTGAGCCAGTTTCCAGAAAGTAAATACCAAGTCTATCTCCTCCATAAATAATTTTTTCTACACCAACACCTCTTTTTCGCAATTCCATGAGGGCACATTGCCCTATGTCATTGTTAGGCAATCGTGTAACAAAGTCTACGGGTACGCCATAATTTGCCAAAGACACAGCCACATTAGATTCTCCACCCCCGTATATAACATCAAAACTGGTTGTTTGGGAAAACCGCAAAAAGCCTGGAGGGGCCAAACGCAGCATTATTTCTCCAAACGTTACTACTCTTTTCATCTTAGTCTTATTTTTTATACTAAATTCCTAACGCCTGACCGCCACCTATTTGGATTGTCTCGGCAGTAATAAATGAGGCGTCGTCACTTGCCAAAAACGAAATAACGGAAGCTACATCTTCTGGCTGACCCAACCTCCCTAGCAAGATATTGTTTTTCCATGAAGCAAAGACCTCAGGTTTTGTTGATTTTATTTGGGCATGAAATGGAGTGTCAATGGTACCTGGAGAAACGGCATTTACCCTTATCCCATATTCAGCAAGATCTTTTGCCAAAGCCCTAGTTATAGAATGAACACCCGCTTTTGACGTTCCATAGATTCCTGCTCCCGGTCCACCGGCCGTCCATGCGGCATTGGATGTAAAATTAATAATTGAACTGTTTTCTCCTTTTTTAAGATAAGGTATTGCCGATCTTGAAGCAAAAAATACAGAATCCAGATTAAGTGCCATAACTTTTCTGTAGAACTCGGTAGACATTTCTTCAAACCTCGATCTGCCGCCCAATCCGCCGGCATTGTTAACTAAGACATCTATTCGTCCATATTTTTCTCCTATTTTTTTAATATTTGAGCTAACCGCTTCATCATTGGTAACATCAAAACCATAGTATTCCGCATTTATTCCTTCTTTGGCAAGTTCTTCAACTCTTTTAGCACCTATTTCATCTTCAATACCGTTTAACACAACAGTATATCCGTCTTTACCTAGTCTTTTTGCTACCTGGAAACCGATACCTCCGGTTGCTCCTGTTATTACTGCTACTTTATTCATTTAGATTCTTGTTTTATTTTTTGTTATATATTTTTTAATCAATTTATTTTCTCAATACGCTCTGGCATCTACAATTTTCACTTTTCTGATAAAAAAGAATATTGCTAGGACTGCGAGAATTACGGAAATTGTGATTGCCACAAATGCGGGTATATATGAACCTCCTTTTGTAATTTGTCCTATGAACCAATTCATTATCATTGGGGATACTGCAGCAACTGTACCGGCTAATCCGGCTAATGTCCCTACTGATGGTCCACTTAATAAATCGCTTGACAATGTTTGGATGTTACCGATAGCAAATTGAAAGCCAAATAAGGCAACACCTGCCAGGTAAATGAAGGTCATGAAATTCGTTTCTTTAACAAAAAGAATTATACCCACGAATCCTATGATTATTAAAGCACTTCCCAATACAATGCTTAATTTCCTCCCCACATCCACTGAACTTCTTTTAATGGCCTCTTCTGTAAACATACCACCTAAAATACTGCCAGCTGCGGCCATCAAATAAGATATCCACATGGTATTACCAATTTCTTCTATACTTAGATTGAACTTTGAATTGAGATAGATAGGCATCCAGCCAGCAAAGAACCACCAAATAGGTTCAATAAAGAAACGGCACGACAGTACGCCCCAAGATTCCTTGAAACCCAGTATTTTTGCTAAACTCAAACTCTTACCTTCAGTTTCCTCAAGCTCAACCGCATTCTGCGCATTATCACTTAAAATGAACTCACGTTCTTTCTCAGCAATCCATGGGTGATTTTTTGGACCAGTTTTATTCAATATTAACCATGGAATAACCCACAGTAAGCCCGCAAGTCCTAGTATAACATATGTTGCTTTCCAACCAAATTTCGAGTAAAGGAATACTATAATAATCGGTGCTATTACGTTACCTATAGATGCACCGGAGTTAAATATACCTTGTGCCAGAGCTCTTTGCTTGGCCGGGAACCATTCACCATTACTTTTTACAGCACCTGGCCACAATCCTGCTTCTCCTATTCCTAAAAGACCTCGAACAACAGACAGCGATATTATGCCTTTGGCGAAGGCATGAAAGGCAGCTGCAAGAGACCAAACAATAATAGAGAGTGTAAATCCTATACGAGTTCCAATCTGATCATACAATCTTCCTGAGAGAAACTTACTTAAGGCATAAGCCGCCATGAAAATATTTAAGAGAAATGCATAGTCTGACTTATCCATTCCTAAATCTTCTCCCATTTGTGGCCACAACAGAGCAAATGCTGTTCTATCTATATAATTAATGACAGTTGCTACAAAGATTAACCCAATAATCCACCATCTTAGTCCTTTAACTTTCATAATTTTTCTTTATTTATCGAGGTTTTTGCGTTAAAAATTTTCACAGAAACACCCTGGGCTACAAAATCAGATTCTACATCCGTTAGCATTTTCAAGACTTACAAATAATATTAGGAGTAACTTATTCAGTTAAAGTTGAAAGACTCTTATAGTAAATACCATCAAATAAAATTTCCTTCCAACATTAATTCATGTGATAACAACATCCCTAGTCATTATTCACAATATTATTCTTCATTTATATTATAACAATATTGGTACAGCATTTTGAAGTGTACCTTCATTTTCTCTTTTGCCAAACGTGGGTTTTGTTGTTCAATCGCGGAATAAATATCCTCGTGTTCCTGCATTCCTTTAAAGGCCTGGTCTACATCACAGACATGATATTTTTCAAAATTGGTTAAAATACCCGGAGTTATAATAAGCATTAATCGATTCATAGTCCTATTACCCGAAGCTTTAGCAATAGCTAAATGAAAAAGTAAATCTTCCTGTACTGCATCTTCACCATTTTTCACCTTAACATTATACGCATCCAGATAAGTCCGCATTGAAATGAGATCATCCGCTGTACGCCTTAATGCTGCCAATCTTGCAGTTTTTAATTCCAATAGTATTCTAGTCTCCACCAAGGATTTAAAGTTAGGATCTTCCAATGTCAATATGTCCTCTATCATTCCATTCATAGCGATAACGCCAATATTTGCGATAAAAGTCCCACTTTGAGGGATAGATCTTAATAGTCCATAAAATTCTAAATTTTGTATGGCTTCTCTAACATTACTTCTACTTACACCAAACTTTTCTGAAAGCGATCTTTCCGAAGGCAACTTATCCCCAGGTTCCAGATTCTTGTAATTAATAAGATTACGAATCTCAGAAATTATAGTGTTTTGAATTTCACGATTCTCACTTTTTGTAAAGACTTCTAATTTCATAGATATCAATTTTCAATTCAAAATTGGTTAACCAGACTAGTTCGCTAAATTTAGAACAAATAGATCTAACATAAAAACTACTTAGTTTTAATTAAGGAATACCGGCCCTTTTAATAGGCCGGCATTACCTATTGTAAAAACTAACTCAAACAACTATTATTATATTCTTTCATTTCTATCAATTTATCTCCTATACTAAAACTCTTAGCTCGATGTACATTTGTTTAGAGAGACGAGCTGAATATTACAACTAGTACCCAGCGTTTTGCGTAATCACTCCGTCGGTTGCAAGAATTTCTGAGATAGGAACAGGAAATACATAGTAATTAGGATTTACAGCTTCTCCCATTTCAGCATCAACAGCTCCTGTTCTCACCAAATCAAACCACCTATGTCCTTCAAAGGCCAACTCCAGTCTTCTTTCATCTAGAATAGCCTGTCTAACCTCAGCTTGCGAACTTGCCGTTCCTGTTAAACTATTTAAACCAGCTCTTGTTCTTATGTCATCCAGCAAAGGAAGTACTGTTGAAGCCGGTGCACCATTTTCGTTGAGGGTTTCTGCATATAATAGAATTATATCCGCTAACCGCATTTCTATCCAGTCATGTTCAGCACCTAGGCCTCCATCTTTAGGAAATTTTATAGCGGTAGTTCCCTCTGCACTAAGCGTAACAGCTCTTCTTAAATCGGTTCCTCCGCCATTAAGATCACTGGCATCAAAAGCAGCAACTAAATCAGGGTCTACAGGAAAATCAGATTTGGAATCATCTCCAACAAACCAGTTCCAGAAGCGAGACGCAAATGCATATTCATCTACTATAGAACCTACTATTTGTGTTGAAAAAATAATCTCTGTATTACCAGCCTCGTAGGCCGCACCAAAAATTTCACCATAGTTGGGTATTAAGCTTATACCCGCTGCTGCAGCTCCATTTACAACTGCGGCTAGATGTTGTTCAGCACTTCCATAATTACCCATGGATGCATATACTTTTCCTAATAATCCCTGAGCTGCAAGTTTGGATGCTCTACCATCTACAATTTCAACTCCTAAGGCTGCTATCGCATCGTTCAAATCAGGAATGATAACATTATTGTAAACCTCAGTGGCTGGTTGCCTTACTAAAATTGAGGTATCTGTTAGGCTTGGTTCAGCCGATAAATTTACCGTAACATCTCCAAACACCTGCACCAATTTAAAATAAGCCAGGGCTCTCAAAAATTTAGCTTCTCCTATTTCCTCAGCATCGGAAGAGTTTTCAATTACAATATTCGCACTTAATATTGATTTATATGACGCCGTATAGAACGGGCCAAAAAATTGATCCTCCATGTCTGTTAAATCACTATTAAATCTATCAAACGCAGGATATGGCTCTTCGAACATAAAAGCATTGTCCGATCTAAATTCGCCCATAACAGCCATTGGTGTAACAGAAGCAAGCTGGTAGTAATACGCTGCATTCAAAACTCCAGCAAAATCTTCCAATGAATCTGAACTAGCGATGTTTGGCGGGAATTGATCCAAATCACTATCACATGCTGTTAATAACAGCAAGGATCCTAAGACTAATCTATATATTGTTTTCATTTTTTACTTATTTAAAAATTAACATTTAAACCAAACGTATAGCTTCGAGCGATAGGGGTTGCACCTACTTGTACTCCGTAGGTAGTTGGACCCAAATAACCAGCATTTGTAATCTCAACACCTTCAGGGTTATAAGAGGTATAATTACTGCCCCACAGATATAATAAGTTAGTGGCTGCAACGTATAGTCGCACAGAATTAATGCCTATCTTATTTATTACATCCGGATCAAGTGTATATCCTATTGTTAAATTTCTCAGCGCTACGTAAGAAGCATCTTGTATCATAGCGTCTGTTTGCCTTCTGTTCCCTATGTAAAACTCACCATTGTTATCAGCAATACCGTCATCGTTAACATCGAAAGTATCTACCAGTCTTCCACTCCATTGTGACTCATAATATAGTGGGTCTATGTTATAAACCTCACCTCCATGAGATCCCTGGAATTGGAAGGACATATCAAAGTCATGTAATTTTATTGAACTATTCAATCCCCAGTAAAAATCAGGAGTATTTTGACCTATTTTCACCAAATCTCCGCCATCCTCTACACTTTTTGTATTGTCAATAACACCATCTCCATTTTGATCAACCACATAGGATTCTCCAGTGGTATTATTTGGATGTCTTGTACCATCTTCTAAATAGATCATTTCAACATCTCCAATGGTCTCCAATCCCCACATTTCTCCAATTTCTCCACCTACATAATTTCTAAATACAGGACCTCTACCACTCTGGCCATAAATTGTTTGGGGTAATTCTTCTAGACCACCCAAATCTGTTATTTCTGTATTTACGGTTGATAGGTTAGCTCCCAGGCTCCATGTAAAATTCTCCTTACTGAATATTGTTGTATTCAAGTCAAATTCCAAACCTGAGCTTCTTACATCCCCTGAATTCAAGACTATTGAAGTTGTACCAAGTACCTCAGAAACACTTTGATTAATTAACATATCCTCAACGTCCGAAGTATAATAGTCTACACTTAATCGGACACGGTTACTGGCAAAGCCTAAATCAATCCCGTAGTTTCTCTCTGTATTGGTTTGCCATGTCAAATCTGGATTAGCCACATTCGACGGAATTAAGAATCCTGTTCCATAAATAGTAGCTTGCGGCTCTAATAGACTCAGTGCATCGTAAGAACCTAAAAATGATGTGGTTCCTAAAGACCCTGTACTAAATCGTGGTTTTATTGTACTGACGGCATCAGAGTTGTACCAAGACTCATTGTGTATATTCCAACCTGCCGAAAGCGCCGGGAAAGTTTCATACCTATTATTCTCTCCAAAACGGGAATCTCCATCTCTTCTAAGGGAAAAAGATAATAAGAATCGATTGTCATAGGCATAGTTAACTCTCCCAAAAAGACTTTCTCTTACCCTAGTCTCATCTCTTTCTGTAACGGTAATATCCGCTGGATCAAATAAATTGAAATTTTGAATGTCAGTATCTGGTACATTAACGGCATTCAAAGTAGTTCCATTTAATTTGGTAGTTTGAAATTCAATCCCACCAACAGCCGAAATATCATGTTTACCATATGTTTTGGTAAAGTTTAAAGTAGTCTCACTTACAACAGTACTTACTTTTAGATCTGTTTGATCCATATAAGTCTGACTGGTTCTAGCCCTGGAGTCAAATCCAAGTAGTCGATGCTGATAGAATTGTGTGTCCGTAATATCTCCCCCTAATACGGTTCTTATATTTAACCCGTCAATAAATTCATATTGCAAAAAAGTGTTAACATTGGCGTAATATGTTTTTTGCCTACGATCTGTATTATCCAGTTTTGTCGCGGGACCTGCATCTCCAGACCCTCCAATACCATTATTTGCTCTTCCATAATGCCAGTCTTGTGCCGACATCCCTGGCTCTAACTCATAAATACTGCTCGCTTCATAAGTTGACCCTCTGTAACCATTGTCGAATGGTGCCAGTCCAAGAGCTTGTGCCTCTTGATCTAGCTGCTGAACAAATGCAATAGACTCTTCAGTGTGGTAAACTGGATGTACACCATAAGCTCTTAATAAATCTCGCATGTCATGACCAAGTATCTTTCTATTGGATGTAAATCCATTAAGACTTATTCCTGTCTTGAACTTCTTACCTAATTTTGCCTCAATATTTGCCCGAGCATTCATCCTTTCAAAACTTTCGGTGATCATAATACCTTTGGTATTTTGATACCCAACAGATGCAAAGTAGTTTACATCATCGCTACCTCCAGTTACACTAAAGTCGTGGCTCGTTGAACTACCATTTCGAAATAACCAATCTTCCGGACTTATGGCACCAGGCGAATTTTCGTAAGCGTTTAATCTGTATTCTACAAATTCTGGATCTATTTGTGAAAGATCCCAATTTCCTGCGGCAATCTCATTTCTTGAAATAGCAGCCCATTCTGGACCTGATTTAAGAATATTTTTGCGGTATTTACTAGAGAAACTAGTAAAATTATTGTAGGAAAAACTAGCTTTCCCTGTTCTTCCTTTTTTTGTGGTTACCAAAATAACGCCATTGGCACCCCTAGAACCGTAGATGGCAGCAGATGCAGCATCTTTTAGCACTTCTAAACTCTCAATGTCGTTTGGATTAACCGTTGATAGATCTCCAGAAATTGGATAACCATCCACAACAATTAATGGGTTAGAATCACCACTAATTGAGGAGGCTGCCCTCACCTGAATTTTTGGAGCAGCACCAGGAGAACCATCCTGTTGTTGAATCAAAACACCAGGCAACTTTCCACCTAAAGCGTCATCCACCCGAGTGGCTTGTATTGCCGCGATATCACTTCCATCTACCTTGGCAACAGCACCTGTCAAAGATGATTTCTTACGGGTACCATAACCGATTACAATTACTTCATCAAGCTCTGAGGTGTCTTCCTCCAAACTTATATTAACTGTGGTTTGATTAGTAATTGTAATAGTCTGTGAAGCAAATCCGATATACGAAAATGTTAATGATTCGCCACTTTTAACGCTTATAGAGTAATTACCATCAAAATCTGTCTGCACCCCCCTCGTCGTGTTCGTCACAACAATATTTACGCCAGGGATTGGAACATCATCCGAGGCAGAGATTACCGTACCAGATACGGTAAATTCATTTTGAGCCATTATCGGAATGCTAAAAACCAGCAATCCAATTAAGACCAAGTACGTTTTAAATTTCATTTGTCATCGTTTTATTATTAGTAGTAAAGTTTAGTCGATATATAAAAATATACCTTGATAGAAGTTGTAAGTAACTTTATCGTTTTTTAACTCCAACTAAAAACAATTTTCATGGAAAGTCAGCAAATTTTGCTATTTTTGAAAATATGTTTATAGTAAAGTATAACATGTACTGAGTATTACTTCTTTCCAAAATGAAGTAATAAAATTTAAAAGGATAGGCGTGCACCTGTCCTTTTTTTTTGTTTATATGGGAACTAGTTTCATAAGATCGTTCAGTTTGTTTATTAGTTAATTGTTCATTAATGTTTTTATTGGTCAACCAAATTGGTCAACCAAATTGGTTTACCAAATATATGTTATTTTTTCGTTAAAAAGAATTTAATTAAAAATTTAACATTCTCGGCTATTAAAGTTTTGAAAATGAGCACATGACATTCTTTTTCGTTCGCCCTTACATGTTATAAACACCGCCATTGATATCAAGGGTAGCACCTGAAATAAAGCCATCATATTCTGACGCCAAATATAAAACCGCTCTTGCCACATCATCTGCATTACCGGCCCGTTTAATAGGAATATTCGCCGTTGTCTCTGCCGCTGATTCTTCCGTTGTATGGGTATTATGAAAGGAAGTACCCAAGATAAGACCAGGAGCAACTGCGTTGACCCGTATTCCCTTAGGGCCCAATTCTGAGGAAAGCGCCCTGGTAAATGTTAGTATGGCTCCCTTGCTGGTGGAATAGACCAATGAACCTGGGTGTCCTCCCTTGCGCCCTGCAAGCGATGCCAAATTAACAATACTGCTGTGGTCATTTTTTGCCAGATGTGAAACTGCAGCTCTAGTAACAAACATCATAGAAGTGAGGTTGATATCCATTACCTTTTGCCAAAATTCCACTGTCATTTCACTTAACATTCTACGTGCCACAAGTGAACCGGCGTTGTTAATCAGTATGTCTAATCCTCCAAACGCTTCCACCGTTTGTTCAACCAAAATATTTGCATCAACTTCTTTAGTTAGATCTCCTCCAATGGCCACCGCCTTTTGTCCTTTACTAATAGCATAAGAAGTCAATTGCTCTGCCGTATCGGAACTAGAAAAATAGTGAATGGCAACATTTGCGCCACTAGCAATAAGGTGTTTGGTGATAGCCTCCCCAATTCCCTGAGCACCTGCAGTAATAAGTACGTTTTTTCCGATTAATTTAAGGTTCATATTCTCTGGATAAAGCTTTTTTTTCCAATCCTGCACCCATTAGGTTTTCGTCGAAAAATCTACCTGGGTGCAGCTATTTTTGTTTCGATCTTATTTATCTTTAAAGTAAGATACCGCCTCACCACTTAAAAAATCTTCTCTTACCGGGCTAAATGTGTCAATTAACATCCCTTCTTCCAAACAGACTGCACTATGCAATAAATTAGGTTCAATGTAAACTCCATCTCCTGCTTCTACAATTTTCTTTTCACCATCAATTTCAAATTCAAACTTTCCGGAAACGCAATACGTAGCTTGGGTGTGAAAGTGTTGGTGAGGAGCGCCCAATGCTCCTTGCTGAAACTTCACTTTTACCATCATGATTTGGTTATCATAGCCTAAAAATTTTCTCGATACTCCTCCTCCAAGTTCTTCCCACTCTAATTCTTTTGAAGTAATATACTTTTCACTAAATCTTTGCATAATTTTACTGTCTTTTCTATTTGAAATTTTCAGGATCTGTCTATTAACAATCCTGCCTACCACTCTTTAATTTATTATGTTTTTTCTCTACCCTTATTACTAAGATACTGGTCTCCCAATATGTTATACTCTTTAATTCTATTCTAACCTTTACTGCAACTTAACTACTAGAGCTTAGCAACAGACCTCTGCTAAATGCCCGTCCTGCCTGAATTATTATGCTTCATTTTTTCATCGACTAATTAGACTAATTATTTGATCATTCTTTATTAGGTTTCGTACCAGGGCCTACTGTCGCTTCTCTAAACCATACTTCGGTATAGCAGCCATTCTCATACTGTTTGGTGATATCACCATTATAAGTTTCTGCTCCCGTAGACCAAACCATATTTGTTTTAGGGCTTTTGCCGTTAGTTTGGTTATACGCCCCTTGTTTAAAAAATCCCAGTTCTCCGCTATAGGCCGTTGCACGTTCGGTTCCATCTTGCCCTATAGGCACAAATAGTTGCTGCACCTGAGCGGGTAGATCAGATTTTTCCTGATACTCAGAGACGATAAGGTTTTTAGTAAAGGTTCTGGTCTTATGTCCTTCACTGGAGAATGTAAGATACATGATACCCTCGTATACATTTACCTCATAACTAAATTCTTCCCCCAATTCTATACCATCTTCCGGTTCCGGAGGATAGACATTTGGCCCTGTCCCAACAACCGACATATCATTTCCCCATACTGCAGTGGAAAAGTCCCACCTTCCAGAATTATCATTACCTGCGGTATTGATTTCATAGTTCCAAAATACAGATCCTTTATTATGGCCTGGAAATTTTTTATAAAATATCTTTAATGGCTCATTTTCATGTCCTTCACCACTGTGAATTTGGCCAATAACCGTTGCAAAGGAAGCCGGAACCCTGGCATCACCGGAAACAGAAACTTGCATTACCTTGCAAGTCCCGGTTAATTTCCCTCCTTGTTCTGGCGTCCAATCTCTTTTTTCATGCAATTCAGTTCTTGTATTGCTAGAGTTTTCCGTAGTTACTCCTGAATTTGGAGTTTTATAGACCACCCAGCGTCTTGTACCGTCAATAACGGTATAGAAAAAATCTTTATGTTCGTAGTTGCTGATATCTTCAACCTCAGTCCCGTCTCCCATCCATATTTTAAACTTATCCATAAATGGAATCACCTCATTAGGATAGACCGTTTTGGCGCTCAAGCCATCATTCGCTTGAAAATACCCCGCATTGGATATAGCGTCCTCGCTGATTGTAATATTCGCCTCTTTAAACCAAACTTCCGCAAAGTTCCCATCTGCATATTGTTTTTCAATATCACCCCCATGGGTTTCGGCCCCAGAACACCAGATTCTGTTTACTTTAGGATCTTTACCGTTCGTTTGGTTATATGCTCCCAATTTAAAAAATAAGCCCTCTTCGGCATATGCTGTTTTACGTTCTAATCCATCCTGACCAATAGGCACAAATAAATTCATAACTTGTTCTGGTATGTTTGAGGGTTCTTCATATTCCGAAGAAATGAGATTTTTAGTAAATGTTTTGGTTTCATGACCTTCACTAATAAAGGTTAGATACATCATTCCATCATTAATCTCTACCTGATAACTGAATTCTTCACCTAAAGCAATCCCATCTTGTGGTTCGGGCGGATAAGTATCTGCCTCAGTTCCTACAACAGAAAAGTCATTACCCCAAATAGGATAAGAATAATCCCATCTTCGGGAGTTATCATCCCCTGCAGTATTGATTTCATAATTCCAGAATACGGAACCTTTGGTATGACCAGGAAATTTTTTATAAAATATTTTCAATGGCTCATTCTCGTGGCCGTCTGCACTATGAATTTGACCAACCACAACAGAGTACGTAGACGCCACCCTTGCATCTCCTGTAGCGGATACCTGCATTACTTTTAGCGTAGCGTTCATTTTGGCCTCCGTTAGCGGAGTCCACTTTTTTAATTGAGCAAGTTCAGTTCTTGTATTGTTAGAAGTGCCATGAGTATTTCCCGCATTGGGTGTTTTAAATACAACCCAATCCCCATTTTCATCGCTTGCAGTATAAAAGAAATTCTTATTCTCATAGTCCGTTGCCTGACCTACATTAGAACCATCCCCTAAAATTAAATTCCAATGTTCGAAAAAGGGTATGACGTTATTTGGTTTAGTAGCCATCAAGGATTTCTTCACCTCTTTTTCGCCCTTTTGGTTGTTATTTTTATCGCCACAATTATTTAAAAATAAAACTGCTCCTGCGAAGAACAAATAATGTAGTAAAGTTGATTTATAATTCATGTTACTGTTTGTATTTGTCACAAGTTAATGTAAGTATGGTCTTGTGTTTAGCTTTTTTAGAGCTCTTTTGGTTTATAATAATTGGTTTACCAGTTTGGTTTACCAAAAATACATATATAAATTTGATTCGCAAATTTTTAACATAAAATCGATCTTCGAAAATTCTAATTAACAGTGGCCAAGCATTTTATCCGCCAATTGGCTGCTTAAAATATCAATTCAAAGAAGCATACTATTTTTAGAAAACTACCTCTTAATTGCCCCGGAAGTATCTCCTTCCATCAAATTTTGTACATTTTCCAAAGAAACCATATTCACATCTCCTGGTACTGTATGTTTTAATGCACAAGCTGCGGATGCAAATGCCAAGGCCTGTTTATCATCAAAGTGCAATAGGCCGTAAATAAGTCCAGCGGCAAAAGCATCCCCGGTGCCAACACGGTCTATGATGTGTGTAATATTGAGCATATCACTTTTAATATAAGCTTCCCCATTCCAAAGCTTCCCTTGAATTTGGTTGTGGGAAGCGCTTAAGGTTCTTCTAGTTTTTTTAATCACTTTCTTGACATTAGGAAAAAGAGCAATAAGCGCTATGGCCAATTCCTGAAATTTATCATCCGGTTTACCCAGACAGAACATTTCGCGAATACCGCTGCTACTGCTAATCACAACATCGCAGCCTTCTACCAAGGTGGGAATTACCTCTTGCATTTTTTTTCCGTATTTCCACATATTATTTCGAGAATTAATGTCACCGGAAACCGGAACACCTAACCTATTTGCCGTCTTTATGGCCTCCAAACAGCTTAAATAAGCGCCTTCTGAAATGGCCGGAGTAATTCCAGTCCAATGAAACCAGTCGGCATCTTTAAGCACACCTTCCCAGTCTAACATGGAGTGTTTAATCAATGAAAAAGAGGATCCTTCTCGTTCATATATTACTTCGCTAGGTCTGTGTACGGCACCTTTTTCAAGAAAGTACTTTCCTAACATGTTGTCGCCATAAATAACATGTTCTGTACTCACCCAATGTTTTCGTAAAAATTGGGTAGCCGCTTTTCCAAGCGCATTATCAGGAAAACGTGTAACATGGGCTGCTTTCATTCCCAGATAGGCACAGGATATAGCTACATTTGCCTCACCGCCACCGTAAACTAGTTCGAAGGAAGATGCCTGAGAAAATTTTTGATATCCTGGTGGGGACAAACGCATCATTACTTCACCAAACGTGATTAATTTTTTAGGCATATTTTCATATATATTAAGGTAAGTGGTAGATTTTCCTTCTATATCAATTTTCCAGGACCTTACTTATTATGATAAAGATCAAAACTCATTACAACTAGTTGTTACCAATATTTTCGGGCCATATATTTTAGTATGGTATCTACAATTTCCTGTTCTGAGTAAGTCATATCTATGGTCAAAGCCCACTTTGGGATTTCAAGCTTTTCAAAATCCGATTTAAGTGTTGAAATTTCACGATCAGGAGCGCTATTTCTTTTTAATCGCAGGGCAGCATTCTCGAATGTGTCGTTCATAAATACCCAATCAAGCGGATGGTGAATATTTGTCGTAAGCCTTTGGCGATGTTCTTTTTTCAATATCGAACATGAAACCACACAGCCCTTTCGAATTGATTCACGCACCATTAATTCCTCTACAGAAGTCAACCATTTTTCCATGTCAATGTCCCTTGGTAGGCTCCCTTCCAGAATATCATTTGTGATAATAGTACTATCAACGTCAAAAAAAGGAACTTCTAATCTTTCGGCTACTTTTTGTCCTACGGCGCTCTTCCCTGTACCGCATACTCCAACAAGGATGACTATATAGTTATTATTTGCCATATTATATTTATAATTGGTTTACCAGTTTGGTTAACCAAAAATACTTATATTTGTCAGACTAACAAATTTTATAGACAAAAACCAATAAATAACCTCAAGAATTAGCTCAAATGTCCAAGACTAAGACCGATTACACTAGAAGGAATTTCATGAAATTATCAGCTGCAACTTTGGCGACTATTCCTCTTATGGGATTCGAAAATTCCCTATACGATACCCAAACAGATATGTCTCAAGAAATCGAGGTATATCTGTTTTCGAAACACCTTCAATTCCTTAGTTATAACAATATGTCTGAGGCGGCGGCCGAGATGGGTTTTAACGGACTTGATTTGACTGTGCGTCCAAAAGGCCATGTTTTACCTAGTAAGGTGACGAATGATTTACCAAAGGCGGTAGATGCGATGACGAAATTTGGATTATCTCCTAAATTGATGACGACTAATGTTGTGGATTCAACGAATCCTGAGCAGCTTCAAGTTTTAGAAACCGCCAGTAATTTAGGCTTCGTAAATTATCGAACAGGTTGGTTAAAATATCCTGAAGATAAAAGTATATCAGAAAGTCAGGCAATTTATAATCAGCAGTTCCGCAATCTGGCAATTGTAAATAAAGATCTAGGATTGATCGGAGGATATCAAAATCATGCCGGTAAGCATGTAGGTGCCCCAGTTTGGGACCTACCCCCTATTCTAGATAATGATAACAATCAATTTATGGGGTGTCAATACGATATTAGGCACGCTGTAGTGGAGGGAGGAAGCAGTTGGGAACTCGGCTTAAAACTTGTGGCTCCTTTGATAAAATCTATCGTCATTAAGGATTTTAAATGGGGAAAAGTGGATGGCAAATGGAAACCAATAAATGTACCTCTTGGTGAGGGTATGGTTGATTTTACCACCTACTTTTCCGCTCTAAAGAAATACAAAATCAAAGTACCTGTTTCCCTGCACCTGGAATACGATTTGGGTGGTGCAGAACATGGAGCTTCAACTATTTCAATGGATAAAAAGGAAGTCTTCAATCAAATGAAAAAGGACCTTACTTTTTTGCGTACTAAATGGGCAAACGCCTAATAAATTAGTAAACTGTATAGCATGAAATCTATATCTCATACCACAAGAAAAAAATTAAGCTCAATCAGTACGGCGACAATCGCCACATGTCTTTTTAAGAAAGGGCTTAAGAATCAGTTTATACAAGATGTACGACCATTAAAAAAAGGAAGAGGCAATATGGTAGGTGAAGCGTATACCCTGCGCTACATACCCGCTCGTGAAGATTTAAATCCTATTACAGTTTTCCAGGATCCCAAACATCCACAACGCATCGCCGTTGAACAATGCCCAAAAGGTCATGTATTGGTCATTGACAGCAGAAAAGACGCTCGGGCTGCATCCGCAGGATCCATTTTGGCTACTCGACTGTTGATTAGAGGAGCTGCAGGAATAGTTACAGATGGTGGTCTACGAGATTCAGCAGAAATTGCTTCCTTACCGCTGCCATCATATCACAAGATGCCGTCTGCCCCAACAAATTTAACCTTACACCAGGCCATAGATATTAATGTTCCGATAGGTTGTGGAGATGTAGCAGTTTTTCCCGGGGACATGGTTGTAGGCGACGATGATGGTGTTATAATTATTCCCTATAACTTGGTGGAAGAGGTCACAGAAGAGTGCCTAAAGATGACAGATTACGAAGAGTTTGTTATACAAAGGGTAAGAAAAGGACATGCAATAACTGGTCTTTATCCACTTACCTGCAGAGAATATGAAAAAGACTTCTCGCAATGGTTAAGGGACAAAAATAAGTAATTTGGCCATCAAGTTTATGCATATAACACGTTCAGGAGATAGGCTTTACCTCTCCTAGCGAAATAAAACAGGATAGTAAAATTTCTATTTAACCATCTATTGAATGAGTTCTCCCGACTCCATAGCCCTGTCAAAATTGGCTTTTACCGTAGGGAAAAATCGGAAAAATCGCTTTCCGTCGAGTCTTTTTAAGACAACTTCTGCCTCGTTCCCGTTGTTGTAGCTCACTTTATGAACTACTACCTTTTCTCCCTTGAGTTTGCTAAAATTGGCAATAGCACCACGTTTTAGGATAAAATTTCTCCGTGGAAAATCGATATGCTTGTACTCGGGTGTCACTGCTGTACCCAATGTAAAAACATCTCCCTCTTCCACATTGCTTAGGTTGTTTTGCCCATATCCTAATACTGAACAAAATAAGAATAACGCAATTATACTATACTTATTCATGACTAAAATGTATTATTGTTAATATATAGGTCTTATTTTACGAAATTACCAATTTTTTAAGAAATAACACATTAAAAAAATGTTAAACAAATTTCTCATATTGAGGTAACAACCAGGTCACTCTCTAGAAGGATTATTATCATTTATCATAACAATCCGGAATAGACTAAATAAAAGGATTACTATTAAAAGCGTAAAGAGAACTTGTAGAAGTAAAATATTTTAAATTCAAGAAAATTACTTTTATTGAAGCCTGCTGATAAGTAGTTTTAAAAAAAACATTTATAAACCTCCTAATTGAATAAGATTCTCTTAATAAATGCACCT
>CAZWPZ010000056.1:0-36919 GCA_964636005.1 uncultured Eudoraea sp. | reverse complement strand
AATAGCCTATCCGTTACATAGGTATAAATTTCCATTGTTCATATGTTTAAAAAATTAAGTGAGTTACATCTGTTATAGGTACCCAATGTCCAGATGCATTTTGGATGTTGTTTTATGGGTATCCCCTTCGTTTTTTTTTTTGCTTTTTCTGTGTAGATATGATTGTCAGATAGATGGCTCTTTAAGTAGCAGCGGGGACTGGATTCTTTCCTCACCACTTGCGTTAAAACTACAGGGCATCGGAAAGGGCCTGAATTAGGGCTTTACCAGAAAACCTTTTACTATGCTACGCATAGTTACGTCTTTTCCTAAGTCCACTTGGGCAATGTTGTAAGAAAGACTGGATTCTTTCCTCACCACTTGCGTTATAACTACAGGGCATCGGAAAGGGCCTGAATGAGGGCTTTACCAGAAAGCCTTTTACTATGCTTCGCATAGTCATGTCTTTTCCTAAGTCCACTTGGGCAATGTTGTAAGAAAGACTGGATTCTTTCCTCACCACTTGCGTTAAAACTACAGTGGATCGGAAAGGGCCTGAATGAGGGCTTTACCAGAAAACCTTTTACTATGCTACGCATAGTTACGTCTTTTCCTTTACTTCAAAGCCTAAGCAAGCTTCGCTTTTACGCAAAGAAAAAGCCGATAACTTTCGTTAACGGCTTTCTAGTAGCGGGGACTGGACTCGAACCAGCGACCTTCGGGTTATGAGCCCGACGAGCTACCTACTGCTCTACCCCGCGATGTGGACGGCAAATATACAATGGTTTATCCGTTATATCAAAACTTCTAGAAAGAATTATTTTGAGATCCGCTTTTCCTTCTTTGCCTAAAATGCCTACCTTCGGACATCAGAATCAGTATGCAGGAACTCAATAATTTTTTCACAAAACTTATCCCTTTTACAGAATGGCCAATGTTTATTCTGCTTATTGGTGGGGGTCTTTTTCTGGTTTTCTATTCCAGATTTTTACCGTATCGATATTTTGGTCATGCTATAGCCATTACAGCAGGAAAGTACGACGACAAGAAAGCCAAAGGAGAGGTGAGTTCTTTTCAGGCACTCTCTGCAGCAGTTGCTGCTACAGTGGGTCTTGGAAACATATCTGGAGTAGCTATTGCCATACATGATGGAGGACCCGGAGTGGTCTTCTGGATTTGGGTTACTGCGCTTATCGGGATGTGTATAAAATTCTATTCCTGTAGCCTTGCCATTATGTACAGAGGAACCGATTCGGAAGGAAAACTACAAGGTGGACCTATGTATTACATCACACAAGGGATGGGTAAAAAGGCCAGGCCCCTGGCTGTCTTTTTCTGTATCTGTGGCTTGTTTGGATTTCTTGGTGTTTTTACGGCGAATCAATTTACGGAAACCTTTATGAGCGTAGTAAACCCGCAACAAACCCTTTGGGCAATATCCGATTTTAATTGGAAACTGCTTATTGGAATCATTCTGGCAGTGGTAACCTCCTTCGTGATTTTTGGCGGTCTTACCAAGATTGCCAAAGTTGCTTCGGCCATTGTTCCCTTTATGGTGTTTGTTTACCTGCTAGCAGTACTCGTAGTAATGGGGATGAATTCTTCGGATATTCTTCCAGCCTTAAAAATGATTATTACCGAGGCCTGGAACTTTAAGACCATAGTTACTGGTGGATTCTGGGGTCTTGTAATTATTGGAATCCGAAGGGCGATGTTTTCCAATGAGGCTGGCTTGGGTAGTGCTCCTATGTATCACGGACAGTCCAAGAACGACCAACCCATAAAGGAAGGCTTGGTAGCCATGCTGGGTCCATTTATTGATACTATTTTGGTATGTACGTTTACGGCAGTAGTCATTATCCTAAGTGGTGCGTATCTCGAAGAGGGAAGCGGAATTGTGATGACCTTAACGGCTTTTAAAAGAACCTTATTTGGTTTTGGAGATGAACTTTTAATGGTTATAGTAACGGCCTTTGCCTTATCTACCTTATTTACCTATTCCTATTACGGCGTAAAAAGTTTATCTTTCTTAACGAATGCCAAAATAGGTAGATATTATAATGTATATTTTGTTGTGATGATTGTTTTTGCCGCCGTGGCATCTCTTGAATTAGTGAAAAACCTGATTGATTTGTCGTATGCCCTTATGGTGATTCCTAATATGATCGCTGTTTTATACATGGCACCTAAAGTAAATGCGGCTGCCAGGATCTATTTTAAGAAATTACAGGATGGAAAACCATAAAGCGGGGTATGTAAATATTATTGGGAATCCAAACGTGGGTAAATCTACCCTTATGAATGCCTTTGTGGGGGAAAAACTTTCCATTATTACCGCCAAGGCGCAGACCACAAGGCATAGAATCTTGGGCATTGTAAACGGGGAAGATTTTCAAATGATCTTATCGGACACGCCCGGGATAATTAAACCAGCCTATCAATTACAGGATTCCATGATGAATTTTGTGAAATCTGCCTTCGAAGATGCCGACGTCTTGCTTTATATGGTAGAAATAGGGGAGAAGGGACTGAAGGAAGAGAGTTTTTTAAAACGCCTGCAGAGTTCAAAAATCCCAGTACTACTCTTGCTCAATAAGATAGACAAGGCTTCTCAGGAACTTTTAGAGGATCAAATACAATACTGGCAGGAACAATTACCAAGGGCTGAAATTCATCCTATTTCTGCTTTGACGAAGTTTAATGTAAAACAGGTATTTGAAAGGATTTTAGAATTACTGCCGCTTGCTCCCCCATATTTTCCTAAAGACCAATTGACCGACAAGCCAGAGCGGTTTTTTGTAAATGAGATTATCCGGGAAAAGATTTTGGAGCACTATAAAAAAGAGATTCCCTATTCTGTCGAAATTGAAACGGAAGAGTTTTTAGAAGAAGCGGATATTATACGAATCAGGTCCGTTATTATGGTGGAACGAGATTCTCAAAAGGGAATCATCATTGGGCATAAAGGGAATGCCCTGAAAAGAGTAGGTATTGCTGCACGAAAGGATTTGGAACGTTTTTTTGATAAACAGATTCACATTGAGTTATATGTAAAAGTGAATAAGAATTGGAGAAGTAATTCGAAGCAGCTACGTCGTTTTGGGTACGAATAAGCCTAGTCGATCTTGAGAACGCTTCGCATAAATTGAAATAATTCTAACATCTGTGGTTTTCCTTTTCTTCTCCCCGCCCTTCCAAAGGCATATAATAAAAACCAAACCATTACCATAAATACCATAGCGCCTAGTTGTATCCCATAGGACTTGCCCAGGGAGGCACTGGAATAGGCCCAGATGCCAAGAATAATAAATAGGGTTGCTACTCCAAAATGAAGAAACATAAAGAAGGTCCAAAGGGTAGGGTTGGGACCAAAAAGGCCATAGACTTTACAGTGTTCTTCTTTAAGTTCATTTATTTCTAAATGTAATTGAGGAGACCAAAAATGGACGGATGCTTTTGGGAATTTTATAAAAACATGATCATCAATTCTTTTGACAATAAACTGATTGTCGCCTGCTTCTTCCATCGTCTTTAGAGCATCTTCTTTTTCATATGGCAGCTCCAGTTGGAATCGTGGCCGCAATACAATATCGTTAGGTAAGGCCTTCATGTCTTGTTAGATTGTAGGAAAAAGATACTTAATTTTTTGAATATAACCTCCCTGTGAGAATCTATTTAATAGTATAGACATATGGCTAAGCTAGACCTTAAAAAAATTCTTATGGCAAAGTTTAAATTCTTTTTATATCTTCGTTTTATCGATAAAGTGTTCGATTTCATCGATGAAATACACTATTTAGCTGAATTCAATGAAAAATGTAATCATTTTTGGGGCTTCCGGACATGGAAGTGTGGTATTAGACTGCATGGAAAAGCAAGGTAAGTATAAAATGATGGGATTCATGGATTCCTACAAAAAAAAGGGTCTTTTCATAAATGGTTATAAGATATTGGGAAGCGAAACGGACCTTCCCTATGTGGTGGAGACGTATGGGATAGAGGGTATTTTTATCGCCATAGGAGATAACTGGATTCGAAAGATTTTAGCAGACCGCATAAGCAAGATAGTACCGGGGCTTTCTTTTATCTCTGTAATTCATCCTACCGCCAGTATTGGCAAAGATGTTCAAATTGGCAAGGGCACCGTCGTAATGCCTGGAACCATTGTAAATGCGAATGCCGTAATAAAAGATTTTTGTATTCTGAATACGAATGCGACCCTCGGACATGATGGGTATATGGACAGTTTCTCAAGTCTTTCTCCAGGAGTGATTACTGGAGGTAACCTCTGGTTGGGTAGATGTTCCGTTCTAGCTTTAGGTGCCAAGGTCATCGAAAATATAACCATAGGAAGACACTCGGTCATTGGAGCGGGGTCGTTAGTGGTAGACAATATTCCTGAATATGTAATGGCCTACGGTTCTCCCTCCCAGATAATTTCACGAAGAACGGAGGGAGATAGTTATTTGGCAGGTAGAAAACGTACCTCCTCCAGATTATTTATAACCCATGATTTTTAGTGGTTTAACCCTGTGAGCCTGAGAAATCTATCTTGTTGCCCTTATAAATTTTTTATCTAAGTCCTTTACCCTAACTTTGCCGCTTAATTCTATTCTATGGGTGCTATAGTCGCCATTGTGGGGAGGCCAAATGTTGGCAAGTCTACTTTTTTTAATCGATTAATTCAGAGACGCGAGGCTATTGTCGACGCGGTAAGCGGGGTAACGCGCGATAGGCACTATGGCAAAAGTGATTGGAACGGCAAGGAGTTTTCATTGATTGATACGGGTGGCTATGTTGTAGGCAGTGATGATATATTTGAGCAGGAGATAGACAAACAGGTAGAATTAGCCATCGATGAGGCGGATGCCATCATCTTTATGGTAGATGTGGAGTCTGGTATTACGGGAATGGATGAGGATGTGGCCCAGTTACTTCGCCGCTCAAAAAAACCAGTTTTCCTTGCAGTAAATAAAGTGGATAATGCGAAGAGGGCAGAGGATTCTGTAGAATTTTATGCGTTGGGCTTGGGCGACTATTACAACCTTTCAAGTATCAATGGAAGTGGTACAGGAGAACTCCTGGATGCCTTGGTAGAGGTGTTGCCAGAAACAGAGGAAGAAGAAGATGAACTTCCTCGGTTTGCAGTAGTAGGAAGACCAAATGCAGGAAAATCGTCCTTTATAAATGCTTTAATAGGAGAGGAGCGGTATATCGTTACCGATATTGCAGGGACAACCAGAGACAGTATCGATACCAAATACAATCGTTTTGGTTTTGAGTTTAATCTGGTAGATACTGCTGGGATTCGACGTAAGGCCAAGGTTAAGGAAGATCTGGAATTCTACAGTGTGATGCGTTCCGTTCGGGCTATTGAACATTGCGATGTATGTCTTCTTGTGTTCGATGCTACCCGTGGTTTTGATGGTCAGGTAGAAAATATTTTTTGGTTGGCCCAGAGGAACAACAAAGGGATTGTTATTCTGGTTAATAAATGGGATCTGGTAGAAAAGGATACGCATGCTGTAAAGCAGTATACACAGAAAATAAAAAAGGCAATTGAGCCATTTACCGATGTGCCAATACTATTTATTTCAGCGCTTACAAAACAGCGCATCTTTAAGGCTATCGAAACGGCCGTTTCGGTTTATCAGAATCGATCCAAAAGGATACCTACCAGAAAATTAAACGATGTCTTGCTTCCCATTATTGAGAATACACCTCCTCCTGCCTACAAGGGGAAATATGTCAAGATCAAGTTTATTACACAGCTCCCTACCAATTACCCACAATTTGCTTTTTTCTGTAATCTTCCACAGTATATTAGAGAGCCTTATAAGCGTTTCTTGGAAAATAAATTAAGGGATAATTTTGACTTTAAAGGGGTTCCTGTCACCATTTTTATGAGAAAAAAATAAGGCCTATTGTAGAAGCTACCAGCCACCAGAGGCACCTCCGCCTCCAAAGCCTCCGCCTCCGAAACCACCGCCGAAACCGCCACCAAAGCCTCCGCCACCTCCAAAACCACCGGAGGAGCCTTTGTAGCCACCGCGTCCCATATTACTCAATATTATGGCGTCCCAAATATCAAAACCTCTTTTTCGACCACCACCTTTTCCACGATTATTCCTATTCTTACTACTTAGAATAATCATGATAATTATAAAGATAATAATGGGTAAAAAGGCTCGAAAGGGAAAGGCATCGTTTCCAGAACCTGTTTTTCTTTCCCCTTTAAAGGCACCATTTAAAACTTGAAATATGGCATCACAACCTTTATCTAAACCTGCGTAATAGGCACCTTCTCTAAACTGAGGTATTATTACAGTTTCAATGATTCTTTTGGAGAGTGCATCTGTTAATCGGTCTTCCACACCATAACCAGTATTAATGGCAATGCGCCGGTCGTTTCTGGCCAGGAGCACTAAGATACCGTTGTCTTCTTTGGCTTGGCCAATACCCCATTTTTGACCCCATTGGGCTCCTAAATAATTGATATTTTCTCCTTCGGTGGATCCTATTATGGCTACGACAATTTGTGTTGAGGTGCTATCGGAATACCGTATAAGTTTCTGTTCTAGTTGCTGCTTTTCTCCAGGAGATAAGAGGGAAATATAATCGTATACACTTGTCTGGTTGGCCGGTTTTTCAGGGATAGTAAATTGTGCCATAACCTGGGCACAAAACAAAAGCAGAATATAAAGGCTAGCCTTTTGAAATTTCATTGCTCAATTCATTTGTATCATCAACGCTCCATGGGAAATGTTCCTTTAACTCTTTTCCTGCACGGTCTATCCCCTCGATAATTCCCTTTTTAAAATTACCTCTTTTAAATTCATATTGGATGATTTCCTTTGTGCTATCCCAAAATCCTTCCGGAACAACCTCGTCAATACCCTTATCTCCTAATAAGACAAATTTTCTGTCGTATACGGCAACATAGAGGAGAACGCCATTGCGGTCCCGGGTATTTTCCATTTTTAATTGAGTAAAAATCGCTTCTGCTCTTTTGTAGTGGTCTAAGGAGGTAGTAGGTTCAATATGTACCCTGATTTCGCCTGAAGTTCTTCTTTCTGCTTTTAAAATAGCATCTACAATTTCTTTTTCTTCTTCTGCCGATAAAAAGTCCTCTACCTGAGACATGCGCTTTTAGTTAAAGTCGAACTCCACATCAGGAGCATTTTCAGAACCTGGATCGGCCTTATATCGAGCCATATCATCAAAGCCAAACCATCCGGCGAAGATGCTATTCGGGAACTTGGAAATATGAATGTCGTAAATATTTACCTGTTCATTAAAGCGATCCCGTGCAACGTTTATCCGGTTCTCTGTTCCTTCTAGCTGAGACTGTAGTTCTAAGAAATTCTGATTGGCTTTTAAATCCGGATAGCGCTCTACCGTTACTAATAATCGGGAAAGTGCCGAAGACAATCCGGCTTGTGCCTGTTGGAATGCAGCAAGTTTTTCCGGACTCAGATCATTCGCATCAATTGTTGTTGAGGTCGCTTTTGCTCTCGCTTCAATTACGTCCGTCAAGGTACCGCGTTCAAAGTCGGCCGCACCCTGCACCGTTTTTACTAAATTCCCAATAAGATCATTTCTTCGTTGATAGGAACTTTCTACGTTAGACCAGGCTGTTTTAGCGTTAGCCTCATATTCTACTGCAGTATTATTAAATCCGACTGCCCATCGGTAGAAGCCGAAGGCAATAACTACCAGAATTATTACGGGAATTAACCATTTTTTCATGTTATCAGTTTTTTAATTGACTTAAAGTTGGTTCTTTATTTTAGTAAGTTCTACCTTAATGCGTTCTAGTTTTTGAATGATATCAAAGTTGGAAAGCGTCTTCTGGCGCTCTTCTTTCAGGTGAATTTTGGCTCCTTCTAAAGTAAATCCCCTCTCCTTTACCAGATGATAGATTAGTTGGAGATTCTGAATGTCTTTTGGTGTAAACTTTCTGTTTCCCTTGGCGTTTTTCTTTGGCTGAATTACATCGAACTCCTTTTCCCAAAACCGAATGAGAGAGGTGTTCACATTAAAGGCCTTGGCTACTTCCCCAATGCCATAATATCTTTTTTCTGGTAATTCTATATGCATTAATCTAAAGATTGATTCTCCTGAGTGGCATATTTAAGCATATTCTCAAATTCATCTGCCGATAAACTGCCGTAGTAGAAGTTTATTGGATTGATTTTATTACCGTCTTTCCAAACTTCATAGTGTAAATGCGGGGCCTCGGAACGTCCTGTACTCCCCACAAAGCCAATGAGGTCTCCACGCTTTACTTTCTGTCTCCTTTTTACATTGTACTTGCTTAGATGGGCATACAAACTCATATAACCGTATCCGTGGTCTATCCGAATATGTTTACCATAGCCTGAAGCTCGGTTATCTACTCGAGTAACTACCCCATCCCCGGAGGCATAAACAGGAGTCCCCCTGGGAGCTGTAAAATCCATACCCCAATGCATTTTTCTAGCCTTGGTAAACGGGTCCGAGCGCCATCCATAGCCAGATGCCATTCTGGTCATCTCCTCATTATTAATGGGTTGGATTGCAGGAATTGCAGCTAGGAGTTTTTCTTTTTCCTCTGCCAGCTTCGTAATCTCGTCAAGAGATTTGGACTGCACTACCATTTGTTTCTGGATAATATCCAAACGTTTCGTGGTAGCTATTATCATATCGGAGTTGTTGAACCCCTCTAAGGATTTATATCGATTAACTCCACCAAAACCCGCTTTGCGTTGCTCTTCGGGTATCGGATTGGCTTCAAAATACAAACGATAGATGTTATTGTCTCTGTCTTCAATATTGCTGAGGACATACTCCATTTGTTCCATTTTCTTATTGAGTAGTTCAAATTGGAGTTCGTAATTCTTTGCCTCTCTTTCTAATGAAAGTTCTCTTGGAGTGTTGAGAATACTGGTGTTTAATAATAAAATAAGGCCTAACATTCCAGAGATAAAAGAACCGAGTACAAATAGAAATAGGTTTCTATAGCGTTTGGATTTCTTTGGTTCAATCTTTCGATACGAAAGGGTGTCTGGATCGTAATAGTATTTTACCTTAGACATGAATAGATTTTATCCTATTTTTGTGCATTACAAGTCACAAAACAAACAAATATAAAAATTGTTTTGTACAATAAGATAAAATTAATAAAACCTTGCCATTTTACATGACTTCCAAGGAGATAAGAGCCAATTTTTTAACTTTTTTTAAGGAAAAAAACCATAAAATAGTCCCTTCCGCTCCCATGGTAATCAAGGACGATCCTAGTCTGATGTTTACCAATGCCGGGATGAACCAATTTAAAGAATTTTTCTTGGGCAATAGTCCTATTAAAAATCCACGTATAGCCGATACGCAAAAGTGCCTTAGGGTTAGTGGTAAACACAACGATCTGGAAGAAGTAGGGAAAGACACCTACCACCATACCATGTTCGAAATGTTGGGGAACTGGAGTTTTGGTGACTACTTTAAGGAAGAGGCCATAGAGTGGGCCTGGGAATTCTTAACAGAGGTTTGTAAAATTGATAAGAACAGCTTGTATGTTACCGTCTTTGAAGGAAGTTCGGATAGCGATCAGTTGCCCATGGACGAAGAAGCATTCGACCTTTGGAAAAAAATTGTACCAGAGCAACAGATTATAAAGGGAAACAAAAAAGATAATTTTTGGGAAATGGGAGAGCAAGGGCCCTGTGGTCCCTCGTCTGAAATCCATATCGATTTACGAACAGTAGAAGAAAAAGAAGCCATTAATGGTGCCGAATTGGTTAACAAAGACCATCCTTTGGTTGTAGAAATATGGAACCTGGTTTTTATAGAATACAACAGAAGGGCGAATGGTGAACTGGAACCTTTGCCCCAAAAACATGTGGACACTGGAATGGGTTTTGAGCGCCTTTGTATGGTACTCCAGGATGTAAAGTCGAATTATGACACGGATGTTTTTAGTCCCATAATCAGGGAGATTGAGACCATAACGGACACTACTTACGGTAAAAACGAAGAAACCGATATTGCTATTAGGGTTATCGCAGATCATATCCGGGCCGTTAGCTTTTCTATAGCAGAAGGTCAATTGCCAAGTAATACTGGGGCAGGCTATGTTATACGACGCATCCTGAGAAGGGCCATTCGATATGGATTTACCTTTTTGGGTAAAAAAGAACCTTTTATGTTTCGACTCATTGGTTCGTTGGGATCTGTTATAGGAGAGGCGTATCCGGAACTGATAGATTTTAGGAATGGTATAGAAAATGTTGTATACGAAGAGGAGTCCTCCTTTCTTAAAACATTGGAACAGGGTTTGTTCTTGCTAGATAACGTTCTGAGTAATACTACCGAAAAAGTTATTGATGGAAGAAAGGCGTTTGAGCTTTATGACACCTATGGCTTTCCAATAGACCTTACCGCTCTTATTTTAAGTGAAAAGGGATTCGAATTAGACCGAAATGGTTTCGACAAAGCCATGGCTGAGCAAAAAAACCGGTCCAGGGCAGCATCAGAAGTCTCTAAAGAAGACTGGACGGTTTTAATGAACGACATTGAACAAGAGTTTGTGGGTTATGATACGCTTAAAACCAAAGTGAAGTTGGTAAAATACCGGAAGGTGACTTCCAAAAAAGAAGGTGTTTTGTATCAAATGGTCTTTAATCTTACCCCCTTTTATCCCGAAGGAGGAGGGCAGGCTGGCGATAAAGGATATTTAGAGGTTCCAAATGGAGACGTTGTCTATATTATCGACACCAAAAAAGAGAATAACGAAATTCTTCATATTTCTAAAGATTTTCCGTCCCAACCTGGAGAGACCTTAACCGCTGTAGTAGATCCGTTGTACAGGGATAGAATATCTAAAAATCATACGGCAACACACCTGTTACATCAGGCTTTGCGTCAGGTTTTAGGTACCCATATTGAACAAAAAGGTTCTGCCGTTCTTGCAAACTATTTACGATTTGACTTTTCCCATTATACCAAACTGACAAAAGAAGAACTTGCGGAAGTAGAAGACTTTGTCAATGCCAGAATTGCTGCTCAGATACCTTTGGAAGAAAAAAGAAATGTACCCGTAGATATCGCACTAAAAGAGGGGGCTATGGCATTGTTTGGTGAAAAATATGGAGATACCGTTCGTTCTGTTCGCTTTGGTAAGTCACTCGAGCTTTGTGGAGGAACGCATGTTCAAAATACGGGAACAATATGGCATTTTAAGATTCTTTCAGAAAGTGCCATAGCTGCTGGGATTAGACGTATTGAGGCAATTACCGGAGATGCAGTAAAGAAGTCCTATGAAAGAAACGATAAGCTTTTAGAGGAAATAAATGCACAGTTGAAGAATGCAGAAAATCCCGTAAAAGCACTGGCCTCCTTACAGGATGAAAATTCTAAACTACGAAAGCAGGTAGCCACTTTATTAAAAGAAAAGGCAGGAGACATAAAAGATAGTCTGGAAGACGAAATTGAAGAAGTAAATGGGGTAGATTTCCTAGCTAAAAAGGTAGATCTCAATGCAGCCGGACTTAAAGATCTGGCATTTTCCTTAGGGCAGAAAAGAGAAAGACTATGCTTATTATTGGCATCGGAACAAGATGGAAAGGTCTTACTAGCCTGCTATTTGTCTAAGGCTTTGGTAGAAGAAAAGAAGTGGAATGCCGGGCAAATTGTTAGAGACTTAGGAAAGTTGATACAAGGAGGAGGTGGTGGCCAGGCCTTTTTTGCGACGGCCGGAGGAAAGAATCCCAAAGGTATACCTGAGGCGATTAAACAATTCAGAGAGTATATAATGTAATACAAATGCGTTTTTTTAAACCTTCCAAAATAAACTGGAAATATATTCTGGGAGAATTGCTACTCATATTTCTCGGAATCAACTTGGCAATTTGGTTTAACGATTGGAACGCGGCAAATAAAACCGCGGACAATATAGAAATTGCCTTGTTGAAAATTAATGAAGAAATCCAGAATAATTTAGAAGAACTTCAGGAAGCGAGTGAAGCAAACCATAGAATTCCCCAGGCTATGGAAGATTACACTGCTCTGCCGGGGCTTAAAAATGAATATAAAGAAGTAAGCCGCCAGAAGATGCGAGAGTTCCAGCAGAAATACCCAGGTTTTTTTTTAATAAAGGATTCCACGGAATTAAATGATTCTACGGTTCGATATACAGGAGATACCAGAGTAAATTTAGAATTGATTTCGCTGTCTCAAATTGCTTGGGAAACAACAAAGCAAATGGGTATTGCCAATGATTTTGGGTACGATTGTCTGTACGACTTGGAAGATGTGTATAGCCTACAGGATATTGTGCAGTTAGAAGTGAACAAAGCAGCCAACGCCCTGCAAAATCATGAAATTCAATCCCTGCTTCGTATTTTAGAATTTTTAAAACAATTAGATATGCAACTAATAGATGCATACAAAGAAATGTTGACTAGACTCGATAGTTGTAGATAATTAGAAAAAACTGATGAAACTGCAAACCAAGCTTCCTCTTCAGCGCTCCAGCCACCCAATAGATTATTCCAGTGAAATACTGCTTTTGGGATCTTGTTTTGTTGAGAATATTGGAGAAAAACTGGACTACTATCAGTTTAAAAGTTTACAAAATCCTTTTGGAATACTCTATCATATAATCGGGATAGAAAAACTAATCGAAAGAGCACTTACTAATAGAAAATTTACAGAAGCGGATCTAAGTGTTTGGGAAACGGTCTGGTTCAGTTATGAGGCGCATTCAAAAATGAGTTCTGCTAATAAAATTGAGGTGCTAGATAGACTAAATGATGCGGTGACAGAGACCAAACAACGTATGGAAAACGCAAGTCATATTATCCTAACACTTGGTACTTCCTGGGTATATAGATTAAAGAGTTCGAATCAGATCGTATCGAATTGTCACAAGGTACCCAATGCCAATTTTTCCAAGGAACTACTTCCTATTGATACCCTAAAAGACAGTATCGAAAGAAGTGTAGAAATGATTCGTGCAGTCAATAATAAATGTTCTATTATCTTTACTATATCGCCAATTAGGCATATAAGGAATGGCTTAGTTAAAAACCAAAGAGGGAAAGCACATTTAGTAGCTGCTCTGGGAGATATTTTGGAACAATCTGAGGATCCCGGACTGCATTATTTTCCTTCCTATGAATTGGTGTTAGATGAACTAAGAGATTATAGATTTTATAGTGAGGATTTAATTCATGTTAATTCATTAGGAGTTGCGTATGTTTGGGAAAGGTTTAAGAATGAATGGATAGATAAGGAAGCATATGATACCATGGAAAAAGTAAATAGTATTAGGAAAGACATATTACACAGGCCCTTTGATGCTTCTTCAGAGAAACACAAGCAATTTTTGAGCGCACTGGAAAAGAAAATTATGCGTTTACGCAAATCACATCCATATATTTCATTCGACCGATGAGAAGAATCTTATTTGGTGTTATATTAACCTTAATGCTGGTCCTCATTTTTAGGTCCTGTGTAGAAAGCGAGATATACAATAAGTCCTTAAAGGAAAACACAGAACTGATTCAAAAAGAAATCAAGAATGTATCCAAACTGGTTGTGACCGAAGGGCATTTTTCTCAGGTATATACGTATAAAGACTCCAAAGATTTGTTTGGCCCCCTTTTTACCGCAGATAAAAAAGCCTTAGTGGTGGTTAATGCCAAAGTACTGCTGTCCTATGATCTGAGTAAAATAGTATACGAATTAGATGAAGCTTCGAAAACACTTGAAATAATAACTATTCCGGAAATGGATATTTCTATTAATCCCGATTTGGAATACTATGATGTAAATGCCGATTATTTTAATCCTTTTAGTGCCTCAGATTATAACATAATAAAGCGTAATGTTCAGAAATCCTTACTCCAAGAGGTTCATTCTTCCAATTTGAAAAAGCATGCCGAAGAAAGGTTGCTAAGTGAGCTTTCTAAGTTTTTTATCTTAACCAAATCCTTGGGATGGAAGCTGCGTTATCGCAATGAGATTATCGAAGAGGATTTTGATAAGACGCTATTTAAAGACTAGTCTTTTTGTAAACTAATTAAGGTTTAAGACTTTTTTGCTCCACCGAATATACTCTTGCCAGTCATAGTCCGTAACATCATGTTTGCCTTTTCTAATATGATAGCCTACCGTATTTTGAATGGGTTGATTCAAGGCCGGAAGGGAACTTTGTGAAATTCCCTGTAACTTGTAAAGTTCGTATACAGGACTGGCATAAACTGTGGAAAGGAATTCTCCTTTTGGATCTGCCCATTGGTCTTCTACAGCACTCGCAACATAAAGTGGGCGAGGAGCAATGGATGCCAGGAGCGTATGCTGATCTAAGGGTAGCTTGTCTTCTGCCTCATTGAATTCTTTGTAATTAGTACAAAACCAATGCGGAAAACTGGTATTTATTGCTGCTATGGTTTCCCCAAATCTTCTTTTAGACAAAGCTGCTCCCCCACAACCGGAGTTGTTGGAAATGACGGCGGCAAATCTGCTATCGGTTGCACCTGCCCATAAGGCCGCCTTCCCTAGCCTTGAATGACCAAAAACGATTACAGAAGACGCATCGATGTCCATGTCTGTTTGAAAGTAATCCATTGCCTTTGACAAGCCGAACGCCCAGGCCGCTACCGCACCCCATTCATCATCCAGTGGTCTTTCCTGGCCTTCTTTATAATAGAGCGCCTGGATGCCATCGGAAAGATCATTTTTATCGGGATCAATTTCGCCATAATAAATAGTTGCAAGCCCCATACCGGAAGCCAATATTTGGTCTACATCCCAACGATTTGCGCGCATACCCCTGCTGCGTTTGTCGAGGGTATGATTTTCTATATTAAGATCAGAATTGTTTTTGCTCCAGGAGGGTGAAATAAGAATTCCTTCATCATTTATGATGGTATGGTTGCCGAGGAAGTTATACCCTAAAAATATGGGAGGTTTTTCGTTTGTTACTGGAAGATACAATAGAATGGTAAAGGCAAGTTCTCTATCATTTTTGCCTAGGGTAACGACAACTTGTTTTCTATAAGCCTTCCCTTCTAAGGCAAGCGTCTTTTGCTCAACTGTTGAAAAGCTCACCTTATCTACTGGTCCCGGAACGGCACCGTAAACATTGTGTTCAAAAAACTTTATTATTTCAGGTCGTCTTATGTTCTCCCATTCT
Source organism: uncultured Eudoraea sp. (assembly GCA_964636005.1). Lineage (GTDB taxonomy): Bacteria > Bacteroidota > Bacteroidia > Flavobacteriales > Flavobacteriaceae > Eudoraea. The sequence goes on along the minus strand of CAZWPZ010000056.1, from coordinate 21,762 downwards.
TCAGTGGTCCCAATGGTTTTCCCATTAAAGGATACTAATGGGTCTGATAGCTTAAATGGTGGAATTTCCGATTCCTGATAATTCGCTTTGGACTGTGCATTCATGTGTAAAATGGAGATAAAGACCAATAAAAAGGTTAAAGTGGATTTCATGTGTTTAGTTTAGGATCCTGGTATTCGCAGCTAAAGATAAGCCATCATCTATAAGATGTCCGAATTCGGGTTTGGCCAATTTAATTGCTTCCAGATGGTCACTGATACTATCTGCAAATTCCATATCCCTATTTTTTACAGCCAATTCATATAATTCTACAGACAAAAGCCATTCTTCAGGGAACTCATTTTTTAGCGCATTAAAAACTTTGTTCCTGGAAATCGTTGTATTGTTTCCGTCCCTAAAGTCCCGAATTTGCTGGTAATACATATTAAGCTTTTTCTGACTTTCGCTGAGTTGCTGCTTAATGGTTTCTGATGTGATTTTATGGGTTACCATATCAAAACTATGAATGTCTGCAGGTCCGTTGTAAGCTGAGCGTATATCGGCGCCTACAGCCATATTATATAGTCCCTGACTTGGCTCAAAAAGGATACGGTCTTTATAGGTTACCGTACATTCTTTAAAGGTAATCAGGATTATTTTCCCCATAAGATTTCTTGTACCAGTAACAATTTGCCCTTTGATAAAAATGCCCCCTTCAAATTCAAGAGAGATCATTTCCCCTTCATAAATATTGTATGCCTTAAGATCTCTGGGACTCATGTTTTCAATGGCAAGGTTGATACCCTTTAGTTTTCCTAAGGGAGAAGCAAAGCCGTTAGTGTACGCCTTCGTTCCGTGCCCAACCAATTCTCGGTCTCTGTATGCCAGAGCGGTTTTTCCGTCTGTTTGGAAATAGATTGCTTTACCGTTATGCGTAATCATTTCCGAAAAAATTCCTGAAATTTGTAAACCCGTACTAAGTTCTATGGTTCCTAAGGCTTTGGCATTAATTAATTTGGCAAGCCCGGTTAACCCCCCTGTTCGTAAAGCCATGGTATTTGCAAACTCTTCCAATACCTGACTCAAATAAGCGAAATCTGGAGTTACAAATAGCTGAGGTTGGGGTTTGGTAATATCAAAAGGTGTACGAGAAGCTTCAATAGAGTACGGCAGTTTTTGCACCTCGTCGGTCATGCACCAGGTACTTTCGCCAATGGAAGAAAGCAATCCAGCACCATATATCTTTGGATTGGTAAGATCTCCTATCAGGCCGTATTCTACCGTCCACCAATGTAGATTTCGGATCAAGGCCATTTCAGATGCTTCTCCCATATTCCTTTGGAGATTTTCTATCTTTTTTTCTGCTTTAGCTATTTCTTCTAACGAAGTACCGGGAGCCTCTTTAATTATAGAGAGATGACGTACCGCTTCATATAATTCGTAGTCTTTTTCACTGGATATTGCTTTTGCACCCAATTCACCAAACCGTCTTAAATATTCTGCATATTCAGGATTCGCTATGATTGGGGCATGCCCTGCACCTTCATGAATAATGTCCGGTGCAGGAGTGTACTCAATATGCTCTAATTGCCTAATGTCCGAAGCAATAACCAGTACGTTGTATGCCTGAAACTCCATAAAAGCGGAAGGAGGAATAAACCCATCCACGGCTACCGCTGCCCATCCAATTTCTTTTAAGATTCGGTTCATTCCGTACATGTTCGGGATGTGATCTATAGAAATGCCAGTCTCCTTTAAACCCTTTATATAAGATGGATGTGCGACCTTAGCTAAATACGCCACATTTTTACGCATAACATACCGCCAGACAGCCTGGTCTATAGCGCTGTATTGATCGTAGTTTTGGGGTTTAATGTATTGTTTGAGATGTTCCGGTAGTTTATCTAAAACAGGATTACTATCGTATGCCATATGGATAATAAATTAGCCTCTTAAAGATACAAAAAACCCCCTCAATGGGAGTATAATTTTAACCTCCATTCACCATGTCTGGAGGATACTGCGACATGATTTTGGCAACAATTTCTCTGATGCGCTGCACTTTCTTTTCAATTTTCTTTCCGTTGTATAAATCTGCTACTCCTTTACCTTGCCATATAAGCATTCGGTTATTATTGTCGATTACGTCAATATAAAGAGAACCTTCCGTACGTGTACTTACAGTATTGCCGTAGTATCCGGGCCAACCATAAGGGCCATAAAATCCCCAATATCCGTAATAGCCGGGCCAACCCCATCCATAGCCCCAACCGCCGTTGTATACATTTACTTCTAGACGTTCATTGGTGAAAATACTAATTATAATATCCGGATCTTGCGATTTACGATATCCTTTGGCATTCATTTCTGCTTCTATTGCTCTTAAAATTCTTTTTTTATCTAGATCAGAAATCAGTGCTTTATCAATACCAGTTTTATAAAAAGCATACGTCTCATAGTTGTTAAATTGGACAGTGGGATCGTAATCCGATACAACTTTAATAGTGGAACAGCTTCCGAGTAATACCAAAGAAGCTATAAGTAAAATTATAAAACCATTCTGTTTCATAGGGGCGAAGTTTTAAGAAATACTATCATGAGTATTTTACCCTCAATTACCATGCCGAAATCATAAAAAATTAGGGCTTAATTTTGCGGTCATGATACCCATAAGGACAGTGTCTGCAACCGCTTTCACAACAATACCCACGTTTTAAATGATACTGCTCCGTAAATACCCGATATCCTTCTTCTGAAAGATAGTAATCTCCATCTTCAGGAGGAATTATCTTTTTCATAAAGGCAAATTTAAAGGTAAAATACCTAACTATATAAAGAAAAGACGCTTGATATAGCCTCTCAACTAGTAATTATTAATAGAATAGAACGGATTAACCTACGTTTGAGCTAAAAAATGTAACGCATTCTTTTACTTATTGATATATTGAGTTTCGTTTTAATAGGGAAATCTATGATTGTTGTATTTAAACCTATTTTTTACAAAAGCTATGTTGGCCTCTGCTTATGGCCTTTTATTATTGTTAAGGAAGACAGTTTTAAGTACGATGCAGTTTTAATAAACCATGAACGTATTCATTTGGAACAGCAAAAAGAACTATTTATTATTTTCTTTTACGCACTCTACATTAGCGAATGGATACTACGGTTTCTTTACTATTTAGATTCGTATAAGGCGTATCAAAATATTAGCTTTGAGCGAGAAGCATACGCCCATGAATGGGATCTGGACTATACTACAAAGAGAAGGTCATTCGGATTTATTAAATACCTTTGGGGTGAATAAACCCATCCATTGCGTTGATCTTAAACCAGAAGTTAGATTTACCCATACTCAGGGAAAAACAAGTCAGCCTCTTTGTAAAAAGAGAAGATCTTAATCATCCTAAAATATCGGGGAATAAGTTTCGTAAACTTAAATACAATATAGAAAAACTGAAGGCACTGGGAGAAAAAAGACTGGTAACTTTCGGTGGGGCTTATTCTAACCATATTGCTGCTACTGCCTATGCAGGAAAGATTCTGGGCGTGCAAACTACAGGAATTATAAGGGGAGAAGAACTCCAAGAAAAATGGAAGGAAAATCCAACCCTTTCTGCAGCACACGAGAACGGAATGCAGTTTGTTTTTGTGTCCAGAGCTTCTTATAAGTCAGACAATAGGGCTAATCTCTTAAGCGAGCTACATCAAAAGTTGGGCAGTTTTTATTTTCTTCCAGAGGGGGGTACTAACAGTCTAGCAGTTAAAGGTTGTGAAGAGATATTGGTCTCAGGAGATAAGGAGTTTGAGGTGGTATCTTGTTCTATAGGGACCGGAGGAACCATCGCTGGAATAATTAATTCTACACATTCGGAGCAGACAGTTTTAGGATTTCCTGCGTTAAAGGGAGAATTTTTAAAAGAAGATATTTGTAAATTTGTAAAAAATACGAACTGGCAACTCTGTAAAGATTATCATTTTGGGGGCTATGGTAAAATTAATGAAGACTTGGTTAACTTTATTAATTTAGTGTTTGAAAAGACTGGCATACCTTTAGACCCTGTGTATACGGGTAAAATGATTTATGGCTTGGTTGATTTAACCAGTAAGAATTATTTTAAACCCAAAACCAAAATACTGGCAATCCATACAGGAGGTTTACAAGGCGTTAGCGGTATGAATCAATATTTAAAGAAAAAGAATTTACCATTATTGAAACTATGAAACATATTGGGATACTTCTAATAGCTGTTTTTTTACTCCAAGGTTGTATTTCTAAAAAGAAAACGACCTATTCAAAAAAGAAATCCAAAGAAGTTGTAAAGACCACAAAGGCTTCTAAGTCGAAGACAGTTTCAGGGGAAAAGACAAAAGAACTTAAGGAATCCTTGTCCTTCGCAATTATCGAGACAACCTCGGTGGAAGAGTATTTAGAAGTCTACGGAGCAATTGCTCAGGAGGAGATGCGAAAATATGGTATCCCTGCCAGTATTACACTAGCTCAGGGAATCTTGGAAAGTGGCTATGGAATGGGAAAACTGACACTTAAAACCAACAACCATTTTGGAATAAAATGCCATAATAGCTGGGAAGGTGCCGTCGCCTATCACGACGATGATGAAAAAGGAGAATGTTTTAGGAAATACAACCATCCCAAACTCTCGTTCCGGGATCATAGCCTTTTTCTCAGTGGCAGGGCTCGCTATGCATTTCTGTTCGATTTAAGAAGAGACGATTATAAGGCATGGGCAAAAGGGTTAAAAAAAGCGGGTTATGCTACGGATAATAAATATCCTCAGAAATTGATTTCATTTATTGAAAGATACAACCTCCAGGAATATGATAAAGCTGTAATAAAAGGAGGTCTAACGGTTCGACCAGAGCCAAAAGAATACGACTATAAAAGTTACATCGTACAAAAAGGAGACACACTTTATTCTATTTCCAGAACCTATTTCATGTCCGTTGATGAAATAAAAAAGCTCAATAATATCCGCTCAAGTACTATAGCCGTTGGGCAAAGGTTAAAGATTAAATCAAGGCGAGTTAAATAATTAAAATGATATACAAAAGAAGTAGTACGCTGTTTGAAGAGGCCAAACAGTTTATTCCGGGAGGTGTTAATTCGCCCGTACGTGCTTTTAAAGCTGTGGGTGGGACCCCACTTTTTGTAAAAAAAGCGAAAGGAGCTTACCTGTTCGATGAAGACGGAAATAAACTAATTGATTTTATTGCTTCCTGGGGGCCATTAATCCTAGGGCATGCGTTTGCGTCGGTCGTAGAGGCCATAACCACTAAAGCAAAGTTGGGAACTTCCTTTGGGATGCCTACTCAAATCGAAACAGATCTGGCTCGTTTGGCAGTGGAGATGGTTCCGAATATTGATAAAATTCGATTTGTAAATAGTGGAACCGAAGCTTGTATGAGCGCTATCCGATTGGCAAGGGGGTATACAGGAAAAGACAAAATTATCAAGTTTGCCGGCTGTTACCACGGTCATTCAGACTCTTTTTTGATTCAGGCCGGGAGTGGTGCAATAACGTTTGGAAGTCCGAATAGCCCTGGAGTAACACAAGGTACCGCAAAGGATACCTTATTGGCTGATTATAACAATCTGGAAAGCGTTGAAAAGTTAGTTAATGCTAATAAAAATGAGATTGCGGCCATAATTATAGAACCTGTCGCTGGTAATATGGGATGTATTATACCAGAAAAAGAATTTATTGCTGGCCTCAGGAGTCTGTGCACCCAAGAGGGTATTTTATTAGTATTTGATGAGGTAATGACGGGCTTTAGGCTAGGAGCGGGAGGTGCCCAGGAAGCCCTTGCGATTGATGCCGATATTCTGGCTTTTGGTAAAGTAATCGGAGGAGGACTTCCAGTAGGGGCATTCGCTGCCAGTAATGAAATCATGTCCTACCTCGCTCCGGATGGACCTGTATACCAGGCAGGTACCTTAAGCGGAAACCCATTGGCAATGAGCGCCGGTTTGGCTATGCTCACAGCATTGAATAATGATAAGGAGGTATTTGCACGACTAGCCGAGAAAACCGAATACTTGCATCAGGGAATAAGTCGGGTTCTAACCGAAAATAAGATTCCACATGTCATAAATAGGTTTGGCTCTATGATATCGGTTCATTTTACAGAAGAGGAGGTAAAAGATTTCGCCTCAGCAGCCAAGGGTAATAATGAAAGGTTTAAGGCATACTTCCATGGTATGTTGTCCGAAGGTGTTTATTTGCCTCCAAGTGCATTCGAAAGTTACTTCTTGAATGATGCTTTGCAATATGAAGATCTGGACTTTACCATTTCAGCCCTAGAAAGAATTGCTCCAAAGTTGGCGGAGGTCAAGATTTAGTTCGATAAATAAATCGTAAACAATTCCCTAAAAACTATTTGTTAGGGTATTGCACTTTCTGGAGAGTTTTTTACTCTCTTCAGTCTAGAACGTTTGGCTTTTAAATTAACTACTTGGTATTGCATATTTTGTATTTAGAATAGGCACCTTAACTTTTGTAGTTATCCATGAAAACTTCTGGTTGTAATTACTAAAGAACTTACGAATCGATCATTTTCTGATTGGTTTACCTCCCAATGTTTAATAATCAAGATTTTTTAATATTTCTGCAGATATCCTTTTAAGATTTTCTTGCGTATTTTTTATTTCCTCCAGGGAGGCGTATTCCTCTTCATTGATCTTGGCATGATCGTAGTATTCATAAGCCAAGCAGGCTAAAATAAGACAGCCGAGGTAGTAGAGACTCTTTATTTTGTAATTCATAATCCGGGGGTTTTAAGAGTAACTAATTTAGAATGCAGAATGCTACTAACATGCAGATTGTTGTGAAATCGCATTATTTGTATTCGAACAACCTTAAATCTGTTGTTGCTAGATAAAATGTAAGATTTTACATCGTATTTCAAAACACCTTATCGTTGTTTTGCAGCTTTTTATCGACTTATATTATTGGTTATTTTGGATTTAAAACCTCCTCAATCCTGTCTAATGCGTCTTCCAGATGAAATTTACTTGCTTTATCCCTCATATAAGGTAGTGCTGTCTTAATATCCCTTTTTAGCTTTCTGAGTTCCCCTTTACTTACGGATGGAATATCAGACTGACTCGTGTAAATAACGGTCGATTTACGATAGCCGTTCCGGGTAGGCATTTTCTTCTGATTAGCTGCAGTAGTGAGGTAGGCCAATCGTTCTATATAAGCTTTTTGTAGATTTCTCCTATAGGTATCCACAGCCTTTCGACTTTTTAACTCGCTCCATATTCCTTCTCTTAACTGTTCCATCAGCTCGGTAAGCTGGTACGAATTTTCGGGATTTAGTGTTTCGTATTCAATAAGGCGAGCCAATTTGCCAAGACTGAGCAAATTATTGAGCGTTCTAACCTGTGTTGTCCTAATTTTTTCAATGGCTCCGGAATACTGAATTTTCTCTAAGACCTCCTTATCTATGAGCCATTCTGGTGTTTGAAAAAGATATTCCTGAATAAATGCCAGGCACTTTTCTTGATGGTCCTTGGGCACAGGAGCATAGACCGGGCCATCTTGATCGTAGGTTTTGTAGGTCTCATATACGCCGCCAATATTATTGGAAACGTGTCCCATATATCGATTGAACTGTGCAACTACTTGCCCGTATAGCATATCTAAGTCATCGTAATTCTTCCCTTCTTCTTTGGTCCAGTCAATCAGGTTTGGAAGGATTCTCTTCAGATTCTTTATTCCATAGAAACTTGCTTTTACGGCGTCATCTCCTAAATCTTCCGTTTGAGAACTAGGATCCACTATATCACCTATTTGTTGGTGTCCGAATCTATAAAGAGGATCATCGGCATGTTGCAATATCCAATCATCAAGTATAGCTTTCTCTTCTTCGGCAGTTTTATCTAAAATTGGTCTGTACCCCCAACGGATAGCATATTGGTCATACACTCCAATGTCTGGCATTAGTGCGACGCCTTTATCCTCCGGTTGTGCAACATAATTAAAACGGGCATAATCCATAATGGAAGGTGCTACTCCAAATTTCTTTGTAAAGGAGGCAGATCGCAAAGAGTCTACCGGGTAGGCAGAACTACTTCCCATATTATGTGGCAGACCTAAGGTATGGCCCACCTCATGTGCCGATACAAACCGAATGAGCCGACCCATAACCTCTTCCTCAAATTCTACCCCTCTGGCATTTTCATTTATAGCGGCTGTTTGGACGAAAAACCAATCTCTTAATAGACTCATCACATTGTGATACCAATTGATGTCCGATTCCAGGATTTCACCACTTCTGGGATCACTTACATGAGGGCCATTGGCGTTTGGGATTGGGGATGCTAGGTAGCGAACAACAGAATAGCGCACATCTTCAGGAGACCATTCAGGATCTTCTTCTGGTGTCGGAGCATCTTTTGCCACAATAGCATTTTTAAAACCTGCTTGTTCAAAGGCAATCTGCCAATCTTCAATTCCTTGCTTTAAATAAGGCACCCATTTTTTAGGTGTCGCTCTATCAATGTAATATACAATAGGCTTTTTTGGTTCAACTAGTTCTCCTCTGCTAAATTTTTCCTGATCCTCTGGTCGCACTTCCAAGCGCCATCGATCTAAAAATTTTACAGTCTTACTCTCCTGAACATCCAGGCCGTAGTCTACCTGACTTCTGGCAAACCATCCCACCCGTTCATCAAAATATCTACGTTTCATCGGCTTCTCCGGTAGAAGAATCATCGAATTATTAATTTCGATTGAGATCGAACCAAGACTTCCATTTGAAGGTGGTTTAGAAGCAAAATAGGTCTTTACATGTCTAGCTTCAATATTAAGTGGATAACTTCTAAGACTTTCAATATAACTCCTCTTATCATCTAATCGAGTCACTTTATAACTTTTTCTATACTGTTCGGGCATTCCCAATGCCTTTAGGTCTTTCGTAAATAATTCATTTACTTTTATAACCGTGGCGGGGTGTAAGGAGTCTTTCTTAAATGCTTTTATATCGAAAGCGTATAATATGGGTTCAAAATTAGAGTTTTGTACAGCCTCGTGAATAGGTAAAGAATCACCGGCTACAACATCATAACTCACCACTCTAAGAAGCACTTTGGTAGGTTTTTTCTCCCAACGCAATACCTGCGCATTAATCTTACCCCCACCAAATCCAATTCCATTGGCTGTTTTGGAGATCCTACTTACCATCAACATCTCCTTGAGAAACAGAGAATCAGGTATTTCATAAAAGTAGTCTTCTTCTACTTTGTGTACACTAAATAAGCCAGTATCTGTTTTGGCTTCTTTTGTAATAACTTCTTCATAATCCTTAATCCCACCTTTCTGGGATTTGGATTTTTCTTTAGATGCAGGTGTAGAAGGTTTTCTCTTCTTAAAAACCTGAGCATCCGCAGTAGTGAAAGCAAGTAAAGTAAAAACGGCGAGGAAAATTCTCAAAGGGGCTAAGTGCATTTTAACTATAACTATTTAGAATAAAAACAGCCCAAATAACTTAAAAAATAAACAAACCCATTGTTAATTAAATCATAAGAGTCTTTCCGTTCACATATATGAATTAAAACATAAACACCAATAAATCAGTAACTTAAAAATGCCTTTCTATAAAAATTTGGCACTTGTATGTTAAAAATTCCTGTTAATTCGGAGCATTTAGTGTAACAATATTTTTTTACTGCCGTCTTATAAGCAAACAAAATCAACATAAATAAAGATGTCAACAATGAACAATATATTAGTACTTAGTGGAATGGTTATACTGGGTCTAACTACCACCTTTACCAATACAATAAACAACGAATGTGAGAATGAAACACTTCTCACAAAAGAATATTTACAGCCCGAGATTGGCGCAAATCTGGATCCAATCATAGAAGACGCAGCCATCTATCTGCCCAATTTAGTTATTGAAACTGAAGAGGTTTCTGCCGAATTACGCTTGAGTGATATTGTTTATATAGAAGAAGAATGCGAAACAGATTTAGGATTTGATACTTCGGCCTATTTACCTGAGGATTTTGATCCCTACGTTGCTTATTTTGATTTGAATGCAGTTACCTATATAGAGGATGATATGACGGAATTGGATATGGATACCTCAGAATACCTTCCAGCATCTTTTGATCCGTATGCCTATCCAGAGGATATAAGTGGTTTTAACTATATAGAAGAAGAGGATATCGAACTAGGATTTAATACTGCGGATTATCTGCCAAATAACTTTGATCCTTACGAATATTACTTCGATATACATACTTTGGCATACATTGAAGAGGTGGAAGAAATTGAGTTGGACTTTTCAACAGATTATTTGCCTTCTTCATATACTGCTCCAAGTTCAAAATAATAAGCTGATAGGAGACCTTTTCTATCAAATTATTGGGTTAGTCACCATTAGGCCTTTGCGCAAGCAAGGGCTTTTTCTATGCAAAAATTTTAGAAAATTAATGGAATAATAAATTGAAAAACCAATATCAATAACCCAACTGCTATGAGATTTAAGACAATTCCAGCTTTCGCCATTTGGGAGACTTTAATATAACCACTGGCAAAAACGATAGCGTTGGGAGGGGTAGCCATAGGTAACATAAAAGCGCAACTACTGGCAATAGTTACAGGAATAAGAAGATAAAGAATAGGAATATCTAGTCCAATAGCTATTCCCGCAACAACAGGAGCAAGTACCGCTACCAAGGCTACATTGCTCATGAGTTCTGTCATAAAAAGCATTAGAAGTATCAACAAACTGGCTGTAACTAACACGCTAACATTACTAGATGCAATAAGTTGCGATACCATATCTACAATGCCACTTACAGACATTCCTTTGGCAAGTGCTAAACCCCCACCAAAAAGGACAAGAATTCCCCAAGCCAAATTTCTGGTGTCGGTCCACTCTAAAATAAAGACACCCTTCCTTAAGTTAAAAGGAACCGAAAAGAGGGCTATTGCTGCAAACATGCTGATCGTGGTATCCGACAAGCCCAAGCCTGGAATTAATTGATTCAAAAGAGCTCGGAATATCCATAAAAAAACCGTTATGCCAAATATCCCAAGTACCATTTTTTCTTTGGCAGATAAGGGTCCAAGTTTTTTAAGTTCGCCATCAATTACTTGTTTGGATGCGCTAAATTGTAAAGCCCCGTTGGGAAACATCCACTTTACCAAAACAACATAACATATGGTCAATAAAATTAATGAGAAAGGAAGTCCAATGGTCATCCATTTCAAAAATGAAATTTCAATGTGATATTCGTTTTCTAAAAGACCAATTAAAATAGAATTCGGAGGGGTTCCAATTACCGTTGCAATACCGCCTGCATTGGCCGAAAAGGCAATTCCCAGCATCACGCTTAAGGCGAAGTTTTTATCCCCTTTTGTAAAACCATCTTCATCATTTATTAAAAGACTAATGACAGACATCGCTATGGGAAGCATAACCACTGTACTTGCCGTATTACTTATCCACATACTTAAGGCTGCTGTAGCAATCATAAATCCAAGCACGACCTTATTGGGTGTAGTACCCGTTATGCGTATAATATTAAGCGCAATTCTTTTGTGTAAATTTACTTTCTCCAGGGCCAGGGCAAGTACAAACCCACCAAAAAATAAAAAGATTATCGGACTCCCATAGTTAGCCCCAACATCTGTGAGTGACATTATGTTTAATAAAGGAAAGAGTAAAAGAGGTAAAAGCGCCGTAACAGAGATAGAAACGGCCTCCGTAATCCACCAAATTATCATCCATATGGCTACCGCTATTACGCCATTTGCTATTACATTTTCTTTTATAATCGGGGGCAACAGCAGGACTAAAAAAAATAATAATGGACCAACAACTAATCCGAGTAGGCGAGATAAGCTCATAAAGAAAAATTTGTGCCCTAAACTAGGATTTTTGTCTTAGTTATGAAAGTAAACCGTTAATCTTTAGGATTCCAGAAGGGGCACTAATTCAAATTAATGAAATTAAGGTTTTCGTCCATCGCTCCATAAAACGGAGTTAGGACACCTTCTTTTTCATATGCGGCCATAAAAAAGAGTTTTTCCTCCATTTCAATAATGTTCGGCATCAAGATCCCAGGATAATAAATGGACTTTATTAAATTTCCAGTGGTACTATACTTTCTTATTGCATTAGATGTTGTGACTATAAATGAATCTCCAGTCCCATGGAGGGCCTGAATATTTGGAGTATTTTCAAAAAACTCGGAGATAAGCAAATTTCCCTCTGAATCTACCAATAGTAACTCGCCATTGGCATACATTGCTATATTTCCATTGTCTAATTGAGTCAGATGATACGTCCCATTAAGATCATTGGATGAAGAAATATAATCGGCAAGCACGGATTGCTCATAAACAAAATGATTGAGCAACTGAAAATTGAAATCAAAAAATACCAGGATAGGTGTATATGAAGAGATTTTTGGATTAGTGTCATTTTTAGAAAATATTCCTCCAAAACCTAGATATCCGGAATTGGTTTCTATTAAATCTCCTAACATGGCATCTGCCGCTCCAATAGAATTTAAATGTACTTCGAATGCGTCACCAGAACTGTTCCTAACCTCTATAGCTGTTTTATACACTCCAGCATCTTCTTCAGCACCAAAGTACAAGTAATTGGATCCCAATCGCAGAGAACCATAAGACAGTTTAGTGGCCGGATTTATTCCATTCATAAATCCCCAGTTTTCACTATAGGTAACTTCCTGAGAAGCATAAAGACCATCTAAGGTTCTGGAGAATACGAAGTTTTTGGTTTTGTTTGGAAAAAAAGTAACAAAGGCATTTCCTGTTTCAAAAGGTCGGTCGGCCAGGTAGCGTTTCGTACTTTGATAGTTTTCGTCTACTTCGAGATAATAGAACTTATTTCCGGCGGGACCCACCAAATCTTCTTCCAGGACGATATTGTAAAATGCATTTGTTTCTGGGTTAATTCCGATACGTAAAGGAGTTACCTGAAAACCGGCTTCTATTTCAGGGTAAACAAAAAATTCTTCGGCGGTTGCATCCGCAACGCTAATTTTCTGACTAAACGTATCGCTTTCTTGTAAATCATTGGATGCAGTGAGCGAAATGGTATAGTCTCCTGCTTTACCGTAAACAATAGTAGGATGCTCCTCCGTACGTGTTTCTCCATTACCCAAGTTGTAGGAGTAGGTAGAACTTCCTGTGGAACAATTGGTCACTGCGATGCTTTCGCCTACCAGTACATTCGTTTTTGCAATAGTAAAACACGCCTTGACCTTGGAAACCACCGGGTCATTGTCTGTCGTTGTTGAACCTTCGTCTTTGGAGCACGACAAAAATAAAGTTAAGAGAAATAGGTAGGTGTAGATTTTCTTCATAACCATAGATTTGGGATCTAATGATTATAACGAAAAAATGGGCTTTTTAGTATACTATTTGACTAGGAATAGCCACAAAAAATAGCAATTAAACTACTGATAATTAATTGTTTAATGTGGTCCTACTCCTTTATCTTACAAAGGAGCGTATCTCCTTCTTTATAGACTTGGGTAATACCTGATTTCCCTAAACTTTTTATGCTTTTATCCCATGCCTTATTACTCAATCCGGCCAGTTCCTTTAATTCGAGCAGAGGCACTACTTGTTTAGGTTTCAAAATATCAAAAATTACTTTTTCATTCTCACTTAAATCTAGCTTCTTTTTCTCTGGTCGCATCTGAGGGAAGAATAAAACTTCTTGAATGGAAACATTGTTGGTTAACAGCATCACCAGGCGATCTATACCAATACCAATACCGGAAGTAGGTGGCATACCATATTCGAGTGCACGAATAAAATCCTGATCAATAAACATAGCTTCATCATCCCCTTTTTCGGAAAGCTTTAATTGTTCTTCGAACCGTTCTTTTTGATCAATGGGGTCATTTAACTCGGAATAGGCATTAGCAATTTCTTTACCATTTATCATTAATTCAAAACGCTCCGTTAAGTCAGGATTGTCCCTGTGTTCCTTGGTAAGCGGACTCATCTCTTTAGGATAGTCTGTAATAAAAGTTGGTTGGATATACTTTGGTTCACAAAACTCGCCAAAAAGTTCGTCTATAAGTTTTCCAACTCCCATGGAGTCATCAACTTCTAAATCTAAACTTAAAGCCACCTCACGCAATTCTTCCTCATTCATTCCGGTTACATCATGTCCAGTATGTTCCTTGATAGCTTCTAAAATCGGGACTCTGGGATAAGGTGCTTTAAAATCGATTACTTTATCACCTACCTGTGCCTTGGTAGACTGTAAACTATCTATGGCAACTTTTTCCAGAAGTTGTTCGGTCGTCTGCATCATCCAGTTGTAGTCTTTATAGGCAACATAAAGCTCCATAATAGTAAACTCCGGATTATGCGTTCTATCCATTCCCTCGTTCCGAAAATCCTTTGCGAATTCGTAGACACCATCAAACCCACCCACTATTAGTCTTTTTAGATAAAGTTCGTTGGCGATTCTAAGGTAAAGGGGAATGTCCAAGGCATTGTGATGGGTGATAAATGGCCTCGCAGCTGCACCCCCGGGGATAGGTTGTAAAATAGGTGTTTCTACTTCCAGATATCCCTTTTCATTTAAAAACTCCCTTATGCTATTAGTTATTTTTGTTCTTTTTATAAAGGTGTCTTTGACACCTGGATTTACAGCTAGGTCTACATACCGCTGTCTGTATCGTTGTTCTGGGTCATTAAATTCGTCATAAACCTTTCCTTCAGCGTCTTTTTTTGGCAAGGGTAACGGACGTAACGCCTTACTTAGCAGAGTAAAGTCTTTTACCAAAACAGTTTTTTCACCTACCTGAGTCGTAAATAGTGTTCCTTCAATACCGATAAAATCACCGATGTCTAGTAATTTTTTATAGACCTCATTGTACATCGTCTTGTCCTCTTCGGGGCAAATCTCATCTCTATTAAAATATACTTGAATTCTACCTTCAGAGTCTTGTAATTCTGCAAAAGAAGCCTTTCCTTGAATTCTTCTGGACATGAGACGTCCTGCGAGAATAACTTCTTTACCCTCTTTGTAGTTATCTTTTACTTGTTTTGAAGTAGTATCTACAGGATAAAGTGGGGCTGGATAAGGATTTATTCCCAACTCCCGCAATCTTCCTAGTTTTTCTCTTCTGACTATTTCTTGCTCTGAAAGTTGCATAATTCTGATATTAATCTGCAAAATTACGCTTTTGCCGTTAACTATTCCAAGGTCTTGGAAGATAACTTTCTTTTTACAAGGAGTTAATCAAAGTGTACGGATTTTGCAAGCTGAGGGGTATAGGGCATTTTTGTGATAATCGCTTTTATATCTTCTTCAAGAGAAATATTTGGTCGTTCAATTATTCGATTAATTTCCTTACCCTCTTTTAGGAATAGTACAGTGGGAACTCTAAGGATATTTAAACCCCATTCTTCCCCACCCGGGCTCTTTTTGTAATAGTTTTTTCTGCGGTCAAGACCTATTATTTTGAGTTGTGTCATCGGGAATTCTGCGGCCTCGAGAATTTTGATTATCCTAGGCACTTCTCTTTGGCTGTCGCCGCACCAGGTACCCATAAAAAGAAGTATGTGATATTTCGTAAGTTCCGATTGTATAGAGGCAATTACCGTAGAATCTATCGTATACGTACGATAGCTGTTTTCAAACCATGGCTTATAGGAGGCAGATTTTAGGTCTTGCAATGTAATAGGTCCCACTAAAAATGGAGGGTTATTCTTTACAATAATCTCATTTTTGCCTTGTTGGGACGAAAGAGAAGTTACAATCAGGAGTGAGACAAACATATTAATAACTGGTTTCATAGGAATAGATTTTAAATGAAACCAAATCTTGGCATATTTTATGGAATTTAGGAAGACCGGCAGGTGGAATTGAGTACTAGTCCTGGGTGGATTTTAGTCGTATTAGTAACGTTTTTTAAGTTCCTCCCTAGAAGAAACCTGAAGTTTTTTATACAGATTGTTGATATGTGTTTTTACCGTACTTAAACTTATAAACAACTCATCCGCTATTTCTTTATTCGACTTGTTGTCTACTATTTTGGTTAAGACGATTTGTTCTTGAGAGGTGAGCGATTCTATTGATTTTGCATTATTTGCACCTCGAAATTTTCGCACTTGAAAAAGGAAAACCAGGTTGAGAGCCAAGGAGAAAATCAATAAAACAGCCAAAATCCATTGCCAATTTCTTCCATATTTTTGATTTTCTAACAGCTTGTAATCGGCACGGGTTTCCGTGAGGTAGTATTTGGTAAACTCCGTATCTGGGTACTCGGCTTGTAATTTCATTCCCAGATTCTTATAGTAATCATTGTTCTTAAAGTCTTTTAAATAAAAGGAATAGCAGTCATTCCGTTTGTCTGAGAGAAAATTAAAAATATAAAGATCTACAAGAGGTTCTTCTACCGAAGATCCAAAATCTTGTAAGGTGGCAAACCACTTCTTAGCATTTAAATTTCTACTCGTTTCACTGGGGAAGTCATAAAAATCTAGTGCCATTTGTTCCTTTAATTCATCGACCTCGAGTAAAAGGGAAGACGTTTTATTTGTAGAAGATAATTGGCATAAAACTTCATCTACTGTTGAAACAGGGAAAGAGATGGTGTCCCTGTTATTGGCGATAAAAAGAACACTTTTGCTGTCATTGCAGCGGTTAAAAAAATGATCGGGACCTTTGAACTCAAAACCACATCCATCAACATGAATTCGGTAAATACGATTATCTGGAGATAGATTGTTTCCTTCAAATTGAAAAAACCCTAGAGAATCTACCTCTGCACTTTTGATGATCTGCTCAAAATACGGCCTTTCCAGTTTGCGATAGTCTTCTATTAACGAGAGAAAAATCTTATCACCTTCCTGAAATTCAAGAAGTTGCCCTGTGATCTTATATTGCGCATTTATCACCGTACCGAGCAACAGAAAGAGGGCCAGAAAAGATTTTTTAAACATCAACAATGAGATAGTTACTTTCAAAGGTAAAAGATTTTGTAACATTCTCTTAAGTTGTACGACTTGTATTATACCAATGCAGATTTAGGATGTATCTGCAATTAAAAGTATACAAAATGAGTTTTTTCAGGGTATTATTGGCTATACTATTCCCACCCTTGTCGGTTATCGGTAAGGGGTGCGGCTCTATCTTTATAGTATTTCTTCTCACTCTTTGCGGATGGGTTCCCGGAGTTATCGCCGCTTTAATAATTCTTAATAATCCAAACTGATTCTATGTATCTTTGCATGCAATGAATAAGACAGTCGAATTTAAAGATTTGGGTAAAAAGGACTATCGAGAAACCTGGGATTATCAGGAGTCCATCTTTCAAAAAATAGTTGATTTAAAAGTACAGAATCGTCGTCAAAACACGAATATACAAACTCCAAATCATCTATTATTTGTAGAACACCCCCACGTTTACACCTTAGGTAAAAGTGGAGATCTGAACAATCTATTGCTTCAGGAAGAAGAATTAGCGGCGAAAAGCATAGACTTTTACAAGGTAAATAGAGGTGGCGATATAACCTATCACGGCCCGGGACAAATTGTGGGATATCCTATCCTGGATTTGGATAATTTTTTTACGGACATTCACAAATACCTGCGTTTTCTGGAAGAAATGGTAATCCTGACGTTGGCGGAATACGGTATTTCCGGGGAGCGATCTGAAGGAGAAACTGGGGTTTGGCTGGATGTGGGTACTCCCTATGCCAGAAAGATTTGTGCTTTGGGTGTACGGGCAAGTAGATGGGTAACCATGCATGGCTTTGCATTGAACGTCAATACAGATCTGAAATACTTCGATTTTATGATCCCATGCGGGATTAGAGATAAGGCAGTGACCTCCATGCATACAGAATTGGGTCAGATCTCCCTTCCTGTGGAAGATGTAAAGCAAAAATTGTTAAAACACTTTCAAGAATTGTTTCAGGTTGAACTCTCCTATATGAATTAACGTAATTGGACCTTAGTCCGATTTTGCACTTAGAACACTACTAGACATAAGTTTTCCTTTTTTATTATAGCTTTCTTGCTTTACCATCCCGACACCCTCTGCCAACCAGAGTCTGGAACTCATGGTTGTTGAAGAAACCATCATTTTGGTTCTGTTTTCACTATAAAGGACAAAACAATCAAAGGTTCCTGCCGGAGTTGTTACCGATTCTTTTTTTTCTACTTTTCTATTTACCATTTCCACGGAAGACTTCATTGTCATTCCGCTCATACTAATAGTGATGTTAATATTCGCATCTTCCAATTCCTGACCAACCCCAAGATCGTTCGGCAATTCTATATCTGTTCCTGTAACCTCCATATCCATTTCTCCAAATTGTTCCAACATTTGGTTAGACAATAGGGATTCGTAATCTATGGTAACTATATTGCCCGAGCAGGTATAGGAATAACCAGAGTTAAAAATCTCATCTCCTTTAGCATCCTTATAATTCATTTCTAATCGAGCTGTACTGCTATTACCATTGTCTTCCACCTCTATAACTTTATACGCAATTGTTCCCTCTTTTTTGCCTTTTCCATTAAAGGAGGTATACTCCATAGTTACTCCTTCTTCCATCGGATAGTACTGGCTGCAATTTTGTCCACTTAGCAGTGCGGTACCAAGTATAAATATTCCTAGAACTAAATTTTTGATCATATCTTATTGTTTAATAAATTCTACTCTTCTGTTCTGTGCCTTACCTTCTTCGGTTTGGTTATCTCCAATTGGTTCCGATTCTCCTTTCCCTTCTGCTATTAATCTGTCAGAAGAAATATTGTAATAGTCAATTAGTGCACTGACTACAGCCTGGGCTCGTTTTTCAGACAGGCTAAGATTGGTAGATTCATTTCCATCTGAATCCGTATGACCGATAACTTTTAAACTCATGTCTCCTTCTTGGGCCAAAACCTGCGAGATTTGCCGAATAATGCCCATAGACTGTGGTTTAAGATTGGCAGAACCAGAATCGAAAAGTATACCATTTGTAGATACTCTTCCCTCTGAGATTAAGGTTCGTCTTAGATCAACACCCCCCTCATTTACTTTTAGATTAGTAATGAATAGTCGCTCCTTGCCATCCTTAAAATTATCAACATGAAATTTTAATGTATTTAGAATAGCTCCGCTCGGTACCATTCTTGGGATATCCACATATTTTTTTTCATTTACCCATAAACGGTACCGTTGTTTATTAACCGCAATAGATATATGTGGTCTGTTTAAGACCGCCTCTCGAATATCTGAGGTAACGGTTGTTTTAATACCACCACTTTGATTATTGAAGACGTTTTTTACAGAAATTCCAAAAGCAGAATATTGCCCGAAAGGAATCCAAGCATGCGCGTAATTACTACCTAGATCAAAACCAGTATCATCACTGAGTATTATTTGCAATTTTGCTGTAGAAGAAGTTTTATTATCTAAACCTGAAGCCATTAAATCGAACTCTATCGTATATTCTTCTGGAAGCTTAGGTACATCAGGTATATAAAGAACTCCATATCCGGGAAGCAATTCTAACCACTTTTCCGGGCTGTCATTAATAGTGATGACTTCCCCACTGCCGTTTGTATTCCATTTAGACGGAAAATCCCCGATAAATTCATTTTCGAAAGCGTCGAAAAATAAAGCTTTATCTCCTGGGACAAAATCGTATTTACTATAAATTTTGATTGCTGTTGCGCCTGTGGCCATTTCTTCTGGAGCTTCAGCATTAACTTCATCATTGTCATTAAAATTACCGTCCTCGTTCCTTTGATTGGATTGTTCGGATCTTCCTTTGCTGCCAGGTTCAAGAATACTATCCAGAACCTGATCTGTTCTTTTGGTTGTTTCCCTTTCAACTCTTCTTTCTACTGCTCTTTCTGCAGCCCGTTCTGCAGCCTTACCTAATTTCTTTAATAATTGCGCTTGCATGTCACCGGTAGAAAAGAGCCCAAGCACAAGAAGTAAAAGCCTGACCGATATTTTATTGGTATTCATCATTTGATAGATTTTTGTGTAAAATTAGTTGTGCGGGGTCCTAATAAAGATACTTAAATATGTGGTATATTTTTGTATTAAAAACCCTACAAATAACTAAGAGTAAGCACCTTAAGGTTTAAAGTACTTAAATCTTAATCGATCAAAATCAAAAATGTATGTGTAGTCTTAATAAATGTATGAATGGACTAAGGAAGGGAATTAATTAACATCGTAGACGATTAAAGCATTTTCCTGTTCCTTGGTTACGATTTCTATCTTCTTATCCTTATCTATATCCTGTAAGTCAATTTTATAATTACCAAAAACAGGAAAACCAGAAATTGTTTTGCCATTACTATCAAAAAGATACACTTTTTGACTTTGGATGTCCGAAACACTGACGTATATCTTATTGTTGACATAAAAAAGCTGCGGCCTGCTGTAAACGCCAAGCTCTAGTTCTGTTTCATGCCCTCTTATTTTAAGAATATTTTCATTTTGCAAAACAAAGGTTTTATTGGTAGTTACGATACCATGGTCAGGATTTGTCCCCATAGCCGATTTAGTAATCTTCCCTTTCTGATCTACGGCATATAACACACCTTTTTTATCGGTGGTTACAAAATTGTCCTTGAATTTGTATACTTCGTTCTCCGAGAAATCAATTTTTTCTTTTACTGGAACTCTGGTCTTCCCGGTACGACTTACTATTTTAAGACTACCATTTTCTAACATAAAAACGATATAGTCTTTTTTACCAATTTTGATATGTTTTGGAGGCATAAGAATTTGGCTCTCCGCTTTGGTGTATTTGAAGCCATTAACTTTTTTGCCTTTACCATTATACATCCGAACCTTATTACCTTGGGTAATAACAAAGCGGTAATTCTTTTTTTCGTCGTAATCGAATACGGCTAGTCCGTTCAGATTTCCTCCTGGGAATTTCATATTAAATGGTTCTACTTCGTTGCCATTTCGATCTAAAATGAGGAATTCATTATTGGTGGTAAAAGCCAATTGCAGACGACCATTTTTATAAAGATCTACCTGACTGATTTTGCCTTGGATTTTACTGTTGAGCGATTTTTTCCAAACTACTTTGCCCTTATTGGAGATTAAATAAAGGTTGTTGTCTATATCTTGAACTACAATCTCTTTTTCGCCATTTCTGTGATTTATAACAAATTGTGGGTCTGTAGCCAGGTCACTTTCTAATTCTACGCGCATGGCAATAGAGGTAGATGTGTGTTTTTCTTCGACTATCTTTTTCTGTGCAATAAGGTTGGTATGATAGAAACCTTTCTCGGATACAAGCTGGCCGGCATAGACATATTCGTCTGACATTAATTTTTCAAAATCAGTATTTAACTGTTTGGAGCAAAACTCACTGATTAAGGACTTTAATCCAATTTTGTCTCCAATAAACAACACATTCGAAGCATCGGCCAGTACGGCAAAGGCGGAGCTGTACAGAGGATTTTTATCGAAAGTATTAGCCCTGGCTTTATGTTCAATAATAGTCTCTATTACACTGACCTGTTCAGAAAAGACATAGGTATTTTCGAGGACCGTATAGTATGTTGGACTAAATTCCGTAATAATTGGTTGAAAATAATCTTTTAGAAAGCTACTCTGTGATAGTTGAAATATGTCGTGTCCTTGAAAATTGGTACCAGAATCTCGTTGTTCTTCTAAAAATAGGTTTATCTCTTCCGTTCCATAGGTGTGAAGTAATACAGCCTCATTGCCATCTGCCTGGAGAATGGATATTTCATCAACGGTACTGAAAATAGTTTCAA
>CAZWPZ010000055.1:0-23921 GCA_964636005.1 uncultured Eudoraea sp. | reverse complement strand
TGACTACCACAATCCGTGCACTAAAATACCATGGGGGAACCGAATTAAAGTCTCTGACCCAGCCGGATGTAGAAGCGGTTAAAAGAGGCCTTCCCAATTTGGAAAAACATGTAGAAAATATCGCAAAATTCGGAGTGCCTGCTGTAATTTCCGTTAATAAATTCGCCTCGGATACCCCGGAAGAGATAGATATTATAAGACAGTTTGCGAAAGAGAAAGGCATACGTTTTGCTCTTGCCGATGTATGGGCAAAAGGGGGGCAAGGTGCCACAGAACTAGCAACAGAAGTATTGGATGCAGTACATTCCGGCAGCCAGAACTTTCGATCCTTGTATTCATGGGATGATAGCGTTGAAACCAAAATTGAGACTATCGCTAAAGAGATTTATGGAGCCAAGTATGTAGATTATAACGCTAAAGCCAAGCAGAATCTAAGCAAGATTAAGGACCTGGGATTAGAAAAACTTCCTATCTGTATAGCCAAGACCCAAAAGTCGCTCTCAGATAATCCAAAACTTCTGGGAAGGCCAAAAGACTTTATTATTACGGTTAGAGAAATTGAAATAGCCGCCGGTGCAGGGTTTTTAATCCCTATTACAGGAACCATCATGCGAATGCCTGGTCTCCCGGCCCACCCTGCCTCAGAAAATATGGATATACATGAAAACGGTGAAATATCCGGGCTCTTTTAAAGGCATCTATTGATCCACCTATACAAGTGGTGTACACTAGTTAGACTAAATACTCTGGACGACTAGGAATAGGTAGTTACATGTCAAAAAAAAAGCCCACCTAAGCAGGTGGACTTTTTCATGAGGGAACTACTGCACCTAAGAGCAGCCAAACATCTATCACTGAATAAGTCACTCTCCCTGACCTAATGAAAATCCTCGTTTCCCGTTAAACTCGTACAGGTTTTCTGTTTTAATAACATCGAATCCAATGTTATTTAATTCAGAAAGTAAGGCAACTACTTGTTCAAAATTTATTGCTTTATATATCGGCAATGGCTTAATAATCTCTGCATCTTCTGAGACAAACCTACAGCGCCAATGATCTGTACAATAGGTTTCTTTTCTACCTTCTGGAAACACCTTCACACCCCGATTTGTAATCATTTTTAATTTTAGATTATAGACCTTAACCTCGGATAAAGCCCTCCCTATTTCTTCCGGATTATTGCCCTGCCAATCAATAAATACATCTACACCTACCAATTCTTTCTTGGTTGTTGGCCGCTTGTATTCAGGAATTTCTATACTCCCAGCCCCGTCCTTTAAATTACTTATTACAAAATGCGAAGGGCTCTCTCCAAGTCTTTTGATCACCTCATCTGCGAATTGTGAGGTGCTCACTTTTTCTTTACTAGACTCTTTTTGATAGATATCTGCTGTATGATACCCCTCTTCGATAGTAGTCAACCAAGCATTCTTAATTTTATCTGCTGTTTCTCTCTGACCCAAATGTGCCAACATCATAACCGCCGCGTTCAACAAGCCCGAAGGATTGGCTATATTTTGTCCGGCAATATCAGGGGCAGATCCGTGAATAGCCTCGAACATGGCTACATTTGTTCCGATGTTTGCTGAACCTGCCATTCCAACAGATCCAGCTATTTCTGCTGCTATGTCTGATATTATATCCCCATAGAGATTCGAAGTTACTATCACGTCATACGCCTCGGGATTCGCAGCTAACTTCGCGGATCCTATATCGATTATTTGAGAACTACTTTCAATTTCTGGATATTCTTGTGCAATTTCCTTAAATACTCTGTGGAAGAGTCCGTCGGTAAGTTTCATGATGTTGTCTTTCACCATGCAGCACACTTTTTTCCTGTTGTAAGCCCGAGCATATTCAAAAGCATATCGCACAATTTTTTCACATCCCGGTCTGGTAATCAACTTTAAACACTGCACTACATCTTCCGTTTGCTGGTGTTCAATGCCTGCATAGAGGTCCTCCTCATTTTCTCGAATGATTACCACATTCATTTCAGGAAAGTGGGTATGTACATAAGGGTGTAAAGAATTTACGGGTCTTACATTGGCGAAGAGTCCTAGCGACTTGCGGAGCGTAACATTTAAACTTTTAAAGCCCTTCCCCTGTGGCGTGGTTATTGGTGCCTTAAAAATTACTTTGTTCTTATTTATTATTTCCCAGGCTTTCTCGTCTATACCTGCCGAATTGCCCGACAAATATACCTGTTCTCCCAATGAAATAAATTCCGGTTCTATAGCCGCTTCGGCAGCCTTTAATATTCTGAGGACGGCGGTCATTATTTCTGGACCAATACCATCACCCTGAGCTATGGCTACTTTTACCAGATTATTTTCGGTAACTTTTTTTGAATTTCTAGTGAGTACTTTAGTTTGCATAAGGAACAGTGATTTTGTTTGACATCAAAGGTCAAAAAATTTATTCATTAATTTTTATTTATATTTTATATCATATATATAATTATTTTTTATGTTTATTTTTTGATACGTTTCAACAAATCCTGATCAAAGTTGTGGCGAAAGGTGGATTAAAGAGATAAAAATAGAAGACTTGAAGTAGACTTTTAAGTAATATTATTTGTAACAATGGTGACTTAATTGGTGTCTAACGAACTGGAGAAAACACAAACACCAGGAAATAGCATAGACTACTTACCTAAATTTTCCAGAAAGTTGTACTGGAATGAAATTTCTTTTTTTAAATGCAACCATTCGAATTCTTAGTTGTCTTTGTTTATAAGGGCGTTCAGAAAATCAAACGAAAAACATAACAGCCTTCAATGGGATCCCATAACATAAAGCAACATAAAGAGCTTATATCTCTAAGTAAGGCGAACAATAGAACTGCTCAGTTTAGACTTTACGAGCTATATGTCGATGCCATGTACAGTGTTATTATGAGATTAGTTGGACAAAGAGAAGAGGCAGAAGACCTATTACAGGAAACTTTTATTGATGCCTTTAAAAACATCAAAACTTTCAGGTTTGAAAGCACTTTTGGGGCTTGGATAAAAAGAATAGCGGTAAATAAGAGTATCAATTATCTAAAATTAAGAACCTTAGACTTACAACCACTAGAATACCACCAACACCATCTTGTTGAAGAAGAAAAACAAGAAGAACGGCCAATTGAATTGGATATACAACAAGTGAAAGAGGCGATATCAAGACTACCCAATGGATATAAGCAAATTTTTAGTCTGTATCTCATGGAAGGCTATTCTCATAAGGAAATAGCAGAGATCCTAAATATTTCACAGGCAACATCGAAGTCTCAATACCATAGAGCAAAAAAGAAACTTAATGAAATAATCAAAAGTTTGGAATGGAAGACATAGAAATATTCATCAAAGAGAACCGCTCGGACTTAGACACACAATACCCTGATAGGGCTTTTCTCTGGGAAAAAATATCTGAGCAACTAAGGGAGTCGGAACTTAAAAAAGTTCCTCTCTGGAAAAAAACCTATCGTTGGGCTGCCATTATTTTCTTACTAATAGGATTGAGTTCTATTATGAGTATGCTATTTCTTTCCTATAGGTCAGAAATTAATTCAGGGAATGACCTTACTTACGAGCTTGAAAGCATAGATATTCACTATAAAGGATTAGTCTCAACACAAGTCGCTTCTCTAATTAATCATCCAAAACTTTCTAACAGTTCCAAGGCCGAGTACCTTTCTTTTTTGGATGAGCTCGACAAAGAATATTTCTTGCTCAGAAAAGAACTAGAAAAAGGAATTGATAACGAGGTAGTGCTAGAAGCAATAATCTCGAATTATAATAAACGAATAGAATTAATTGAAAGATTATTAAAACTCCTTAATGATTCTAATTTAAAAGAAGATAATGATGCATATACCCTTTAAAAAAACGCTTTCATTATGCAGTCTACTCTTTCTGTTTTGTTCCGTGCAGGGTCAGGAGAGAATAATAAAAAGCATCGATAAAAGTTTTCCATTTTCGCAAGCTGGTAAAATTCGTATTCAAAACGAATATGGTCATTTAGCCATCCAGAGTTGGGAGAAAGATAGCCTTATGGTACTTGTTGACATTAAGGTTACCCATAAGAAAAAAGAGAATGCACAAAACCTAATGGATAGAGTTAGTCCCATAATTGAAGCTTCCTCTAATTATGTAAACATCCGCACGGAAATACTAGAGAGGAGTCAGTCCTTTTTCTCAAAATATATTATACAGGAAACTCCTTTGGATTTTGGTAGGGGCAATCTCGAAATTAACTACACCATTTACCTACCGGCAAGAGCCTCTTTAGATATTGACAATAAATTTGGCGATGTGGTATTGGAAGGTTGGCGAGGAAATCTAAAGGCATTGATAGAACATGGTGATGTATTTCTTGGACAAGAGATTGGTCAAATAGACCTTAATATGGCCTATGGCAAAATAAAAGGAAGAACTGTTAATTATGGATCTATAGAATTAAAGAATGGCTCTTTAGACCTCCAAAAGATGCAAAAGCTTCGTCTAAAAAGTCAAGGCAGTACTGTGAGCATAACCAGTGTAGATGAACTGGAACTTTTTTCAAACAAGGATGGTATTGACATAGACAGCTTAAAGTCTATTACAGGAGAACTGAAATTTACCACTCTCGAAGTGGATAAGATTGATGCCTCTGCCGATATGGAAATGAAGATTTCAGATTTCACAGTAAATAAAATTCAAAAGGAAGACGCAAGTATTGTCTTAAAACAAGAAGATTCCGAAATAAAGTTAAACATTAGTGGAATCTCATTCACCTTTGATGCCCTCTTAGAAGAAGGTTTGATTAGAATTCCAAAGACGTTTCAGGACATCCATACTATGGTAGTCGATAGAGTAAGAAAAATAAGAGAAATAGAGGCCACCTATGGTAAAAAAAGAAATGGTAGAATCTCTATACAGGGCAGTAAAGGAGTTATAATTTTAAAAGAAAGCAAGTGAAAAGGGTGGCCAAACCAAGCCATTAATTTTCAATTAAAAAAGTAGTGTTAAAAAATGCAACCTTTTTCTCTTTGACTTGTCTTTAATAATGTCAATCAAAATCAATACAAATGCAACCTAAAAATTATCTATTCAGCTCATTACTATTCCTATGTGGCATAGTGGGCATAGCACAAGATGCAACAGATTATGTAGAGTTTAATGACCGAAAAAATGTAGTGCATGGAGTATACTTGGGCTTTGCAGGACACTATGGCAAAATTAATTCCAAGGATACGTATTTGGGAAGTGTAAAGATCGCCTATGTAGCGAACCAACAATTTGAGATTGGTCTAATCGGGGTCGGTTTATATTCTGAACAAAATTACAGTAGCAGTTCCTTTTCTCTAGGAGACTTTGTGGGTGGGTATGGCGGCTTACATTTGGAACCTATTTTCTTTGGTAAGTCTAAAGTCAACCTTTCCATTCCCATACTTGTTGGAGGTGGTGCTGTAGGGTTTCTGAATGGAGATATTGATGACCCTTTTACCGATGTCGATGATTGGGAAGGAATCTTTGTCTTTGAGCCGGGAATAAGTATTCAATACAATATATCAAGATATGTACAACTCGAAACAGGTGTTAAATACAGAATAACCAGCAACACACAATTTCGAAGCGACCAACTTCAAAATATCAATGGTTACTCCATTGGGTTAGGAATAAAAATAGGAGTTTTCAACATGGGGAGAAACAGATATAAAAAAAGGATCTAAGATGAAACACAATAAGGAAGCCGCAAACCAGACCTACAGAAAACCTATAAAAACCCAATATGTTTTTAACATTAATGGAGAGGTATTTACTACCACTTCAGTAAAACAAATCCATGATAAGCCAAAACTTAATCCGATACCTTTTAGATGGACTGCCTTATAAAAACAAAATTATGAACTCAAACTTAAAAACTGTTGTCCTTTTACTGCTTATGGCCTTACTCTTTTCTTGCAGTAAGGAAACTATAAGAGTTAGCGATCGTATTACAGAAGTAGCTCTCGACATAAAAAATTATTCGGGTATTAAAGTATCCGATGCCTTTACCGTATTTCTAGACTTTGACAATCAAAACGAAGGGGTTGTAATTGAAGCGAATGAAAACATTCAGAATTTAATAATTGTACAAATAGAAGGAGACTACCTAAGAATTAAACTAAAAGAAAACACCAATATAAAAGGGGATGCCGTAATGAATATCTACCTCTCCAAAAGGACCCTTAATGAAATTCTTGTTGCAGGGGCATCTCAAATTATTCTAAACAATACATGGAACAATGAACGCTCTAAAATAGAACTATCCGGTGCTTCAAATCTTGTAGGCGAAGTAACAATTGATGAACTTGAGCTATTGGCAAGTGGCGCCTCAAATGTCGATCTTTATGGCAATGTGATGATGCTCCGTGCTTCACTGCAAGGCAGCAGTAATTTAAAAGACTACGATCTAAATACATCTTCTTTGGAAATGATATTATCTGGAGCCAGTAATGCTTATTTAGGTGTGTCAGAGTCTATCAAAATTACTGCGAGTGGTGCCAGTGTATTAACTTATAAGGGAAGTGCAGTGATAGAGGAACAAAATCTGTCTGGTTCTTCGCAGGTCAGGCATACGAATACCAATTAAATCGCCCTGAGATTTCAAACCTGCCTTAAGATAAAAACCTATTAATAATTCCTTTTTTTGATCCCCTTTGTAATGCTTTCATCTCTTTGGAGACAGATATGGAAAAGGTACTTATGCTGTTTAGGGGACAAACCAATGAATTTTTACAAATTGAGACCATAAATGCTTCAAAACAAGAGCTTTTAGGTCTTTCCCAGGAAAGTGTTCTAACCATTTTGTGGTTTCAGGATGATGCCTCTGAACTACGCATTGATGCCAAAACGTATTCCTTTAAAAAAGACCAACTGATTTGTCTGACTGAATTTCATAAAACAAAAATCAATACCCTTGGCAGTGTTATCATGGTACGCTTTAATAGGGCATTTTATTGTATTCTCGATCACGACAGTGAAGTGAGTTGTAAGGGGGTTCTCTTTTTTGGTGCCTCAACCCTACCTCTTATTAATCTTTGTAATGAGGACAAGAGGCAAATCCAAAATTTGTTAGAAGTCTTTAAAGATGAGATGCATGCGGTTGATGCCCTACAATTAGAAATGTTGCAAATGTTACTGAAACGTTTTCTTATTCTTTGTACTAGAATTTTTAAGGAACAAAACAGTATGAAGCATTTACCGACGGAAAATGTGGATCTAATAAGAGAATTTAATTTTTTAGTAGAAAAGCATTTTAGAACCAAACACAATGTGGCCAGTTATGCCCAACTCCTTTACAAATCGCCCAAAACCCTTTCGAACGTGTTTGCTAAACTCGGTAATAAAACGCCTCTTCAATACATTCAAGATCGAATTATGTTAGAAGGAAGGCGTTTGCTCCGACATTCCGATTATTCCATAAAGGAGATTGCCTATGAACTGGGCTATGAAGACCTACAAGGATTTAGTAGGTTTTTCAAAAAAAATGAGGGAATTGCACCTTCTGAATACAAAAAGAAGTTCTTATAGGAAAAATTGCATACTTCTAAGGAATTACAGCCTATCTCCACCTCTGTTTTATGAACCATCTTTGTACCAACAAAAAAGGATGGTAATCATGAAAACAAAACAAATCACAACAACAGATGTCCTTAACTATATAAGGAGCTTATTTACAAAAAATAAATCCCTCGACCGGATTTCATTAACAAGTGACCAATACTGTGAACACCATGTCATGTCCGATTACTATTGTGACAGAACAGACATGTTTATATAATTATTAAACCTTAAAAATTAGAAAAGATGAGTAGATTTAACGTACCCTCAAAAGAAGATGTTTCAAAAAACAACCAAAAAATATTTGGTGATTTAGAAAAAGCCTTGGGATTTGTCCCTAATCTTTATGCCTATTATGCAAAAAACGAAACCGCACTCGGAGATTATTTGACTCTGCAAAATAGAAAATCGACCCTCAGGGCAAAGGAAAGAGAAATCATTAACCTTGTTACAAGCGAAGTAAATGGATGTCGCTACTGTCTTTCGGCTCACACGGCTTTAGGCAAGCTCAACGGTTTTACGGATGAACAAATACTGGAGTTAAGAAGTGGCAGCGCATCTTTTGATCCTAAATTTGATGCCTTGGTGAAATTTACCAAAGAGGTGGTAGATAATAGAGGAAAAGCAACAGAGGAAGCAAAAGACCAATTTTTCGCCGCAGGATATTCAGAAGCAAATCTAATTGATGTTGTCTTCGTCATTGGAGATAAGATAATCAGTAATTATATCCATAACCTGGCCGGTTTTGCGATCGACTTTCCTATTGCACAAGAGCTGGAGACCCTAGCAGTATAAAGTCTTCATTATTAATATTACAAAGCCAACTCTGTCTAGACAGAGTTGGCTTTTCAATTTAGTCCTTTCTCTGTTTCACCAGAATTTCACTTAATATTCTTGAAGGAAAAACTACTAGTTTTGAACAAGTACAATTTTAGGGGTCAACGGTTCTTTCTTTGCATTAAAGGTAGTTCCATACATTTAAGGTGTCTATATAAAATACGCCTATATCTTAAAGCAAAAAGAAAGTCCCATAAAGGTTGTAAGTTTTCATCATTTTATGCGAATGTACAAACCTGATTAGTAAAATATTTATAAATTGTTCAGGTAGTAATTATTATTCTCATTAATCTTATGGAATATCTTCTCAAACCCTGGCCCTGGTATGTTTCAGGTCCCCTAATAGCACTGGTTATGGCTATGCTTGTCTATTTTGGAAAAACTTTTGGCATGTCGTCTAATCTTAGAACTTTATGCGCAATAGGCGGTGCCGGTAAATATGCCGATTTTTTTAGGTACGACTGGAAAGCCTACCGATGGAATTTATTCGTTGTTTTAGGAGCTGTTATCGGTGGGTTTATTGCGGTTACCTTTTTATCGGATGGGAGTGCCATCGATCTGAGCACGCAAACGGTAAAAGATTTAAACGCTTTGGGCTTTACAGAAGTAGGGCAGCATTTACTCCCCGAGGAATTATATTCCTGGGAAGCGGTTTTTAGCCTAAAGGGCATTTCCATTTTAATCATTGCTGGCTTTTTAGTCGGATTTGGAACACGTTATGCAGGAGGGTGTACTTCCGGGCACGCCATTACTGGGCTGAGTAATCTGCAATGGCCTTCCCTAATTGCGGTAATAGGATTTTTCATTGGTGGTTTAATCATGACCCATTTTATATTACCCTTATTATTTTAGTTATGAAGACAATTAAATTCATTGCTGTAGGTATTTTTTTCGGAATCGTTTTGGTGAAGTCCGAAGCGGTCTCATGGTATAGGATATACGAAATGTTTAAATTTCAATCTTTTCACATGTATGGAAT
Source organism: uncultured Eudoraea sp. (assembly GCA_964636005.1). Lineage (GTDB taxonomy): Bacteria > Bacteroidota > Bacteroidia > Flavobacteriales > Flavobacteriaceae > Eudoraea. The sequence goes on along the minus strand of CAZWPZ010000055.1, from coordinate 14,535 downwards.
AATTGGATCTGCCGTATTCCTCGGAGCTTTGTCTATTTGGTTATTCAAAAAATTAAGGATAAAAAATACAGAAGGCAATAGCATTGCGCTTCCACCAAAAGACAAAGGATATATTAGGTATCTCTTGGGAGGTAGCATTTTTGGATTGGGATGGGCATTGGCTGGTGCATGTCCTGGGCCTATGTATATCCTTCTGGGAACGGGAGTATTTAGTATGCTAATTGTTATTGGGGCAGCCGTTTTAGGGACTTTCGTTTATGGTATCCTTAAAGACAAACTACCACATTAGGCTAGCTCTTGGCCCATAACTACCTACCTGTTGAACTTGTCCAGATGCTAAAACGGGAATCTTATTTAATGGTAAAGATTTACCATTTACTTTAACTTCCAAATCCTTTAAACACATAATAACGCATCCCAAGTCGACATTCATAATCGTCGTACTCTGTTTTAACTGGTTTCCATGTCGGACAACAAGTAGCCTCTCCATCCTATATATGAAAATACTTGCCAGTAGTATTTGAGGTGAAGCAAAAGAAGTCTTTATTTTCCAAATTGTCAACCCAGGAGAAAGGGGCTTTAGGATTCCTTATTACATATTCTCTTTGCACATCCTGCAAATAAGCCTATTTGAAGGGAATTGGTTTAAAGCGTTTAGGACGAATCCCTAAAGAGATGATAGGGATTCCTCTCTAAAAAATCAAAACTCCTAAAGTCCCTTAGGGAATTTTTCTTATTTATTAAGGATTACAACCTTGGTTATCCTCTAAATTTCTAAATGGAATTTATCCTGTTATAAAGGCCTCAGTCTTTCTTAATAGAAGCGAAAATCTGCTCTATCTCTCCGGTTCTCTCAAATATTTGCCTACTCGTCTCCAAATCGAGCTCTAAGTTATTCTCCTCTCTGGTACTTTCATCTCTAAAAAGAATTCGAAGCTTTTCTTTTCCATCTAATTGATAGACAACAGGCACCTGACAAAAAGTAAAACCAATGCATCCTTTCTCTAAAACCATAGACTGTGGCTCAGAAAAAACATCTACATAATTAAATGTAGTGGAGTTAGTAAGAAATTCAGATTTATCGAAAATACCTGAGCTAAAGGTAATTTTTCCTTTTTTAACCGTTACCCCTAATTCTCCTATTCTACTTAAAATATCTTCCTTTACCTGGCCGGTCATTCCTGGTTGTTGGGCACCTTTTCCTGCAGGTGTATGAGAATATGGATCGGTAGGGAAAGCCCCATACAGTTCTGGAGATTTATGCGCTCCTACCCCGGCTCTGATTTGGTAATAATGATCTGTAAGTCTTTTAATAATTTTTTCATCTTCCCCTTTATCTATGGCATATATACAATATTCCATGACCGCTAATTGTAATTTGGATACCATATGCCAATAAATAGAGCCTAGGCCCTCATAACCAAAAAAGGTACCCGATCTTCCCGTAAAAGACTTATGATCAAATACTTCTTCAAACATTTTCAAGAGTAATTCTTCCTCTTCTTCAACAAGATTTAGGTATTTACTCTTGGATAAGTCAACTAAGGCCTTTTTTAGGCTGTTGGAGTTATTAAAAGCACCATTAAAATGATAATCCCCATTCATATCACGGACTAAAACCGTATTATCCCCATCCTCAACTAATTGTAATGCCAATCGAGATTCTTGGATTCTCTCCTTGGGAATGATATTCTTATTTACGAAACTTCCTAAGTCTTTATCCGGATATAAAATATAACTAAATTGATCTTCTCTGTAAAGACTACTACACCTGAGAGCATCCAATACTTCTAAACATGCGTCTGGGCTCAGAAAATGTGAACTGATTACTGCCACCTGTCCTTCTAACATCTCACTTAAATGCGAAATACTTATTCCTTCGTCTTTGGTCAAGGACATAAGGTTATAAGAGTGATACAGCTTATCCTCTCTTTTATTGGCCGCTATGGAGTGATCCATAAACCTCAAAGTAATATTTATAAAACCTAATAGCTCCTCTTTAGAAATGGTTTTTTTAGTTCCCTTAAAACCATTAGTGTAGATCTCGTTTCTGAAATTACTTGCAGCTTGTCCTAGTCCATCTAATATTGTCTTTCTGACTTTATCCGAAATTTTCCCATCCAGGAATTTGTCATTAGCTTTTAAGCTAGCAAGAAGGTTATTAAAAAACAATAATAATTCTTCTGAGATTCGGAAATTACTTTGGGAAGCATTTAATAAGACATTTTGAAAGAAAGTCAAAAAACGTCTCATATAATATAGTGTTACCATAGACACCCCATTTCCTACAAGCGCGTTATTAGCATCATTCCATTCGGGTCTTTGAGTATTTAGCCATATCCCGGCCTCAGGAATAAAATTTGAACATTTGGATAAAAGGGTGGCTAGTAATTTTTCTATTAAATTTACCCTGTAAATATCTCCATCTTGCATTGTTAAGAGCGCCCCATCGGCACCCAGTAACTTCTTTCTTTCTAAAATTGAGTCGCTCAATTCATAGTCAAAATCAATAGTGTCCTTAGGATTTTTAAGCATTGCTTCATAAGACTTAATTTTGTACGGAACATTAGCATAGACAAATAAATCTTTGTCAAAATACACTTCCAAGCTGGAGGGATAATAGTCTTGTATAAACTCTAAAAATTTCAGGAGATATATGATTTGATGATCTCCCCAATACCCAATATAAGACCATGGATCGTCTGGTTCAATAATCTCCCAATCAAATCCGTCCTTGGTAACCCTGTAAGGATTGTAACCCTCAAAAGTGGTCGCGTTTAAAAATTTATGAACCATACTTTCCATAAATTCTGGATAGGAATGTGCCAGGGCCTCCCAGTTCTGGAAAATATCACGCCAGTTTCCTTGATAATCCAAAATGTTGGATCCGTCTATTTCACTTTGTGTATTGATTGAAAACTTATTCCAAGGCCGGCTAGGATCTCCATGCCTTCTGCTAAACTTCAAAGGCATATACTCTAGACTCAAACGAATTAGATCTTTATCAGTTTGTCCTCCTACAAACTGCTTTAAATCTTTGAGAGAAAAAACAGTTGGTAAATTTTGTAAATCGACTTCGTTTCTCATCGAAACTTCCGTATTAGCTTTTTGTAAGTAGCTAAGGAAATCTTCTTTTTGAATATCGTAGTTATGATCAAAAACACCGCCTCGCATAATGTTGTATAGGACATTTGAATAATGCCTTGCACTTAGTATTTGGTCTGCACTCAACTGCAAACCATCGGCAGAAGCCGTAAGACTAATAAGATTTTGTGTTCCAATTTCAATATCTTGCTCCACTAGCTTTTTCAGTTTATCCGGAAATTTCAAATTTTCTTTAATACTAACTACCTCAGCCGGACCCTGATTGACATTTGCACCTAGCATCCATTTTTTTTGTTTTCCTGCGGCTAAGTCTAATTCGGACTTAATGAAAAAAGCTCCCTTCTCCGCTTTTACCTCCGTTTCTTCTGATATGTCTTTACCCTTTCTAAAGTTATTTAACTGTAAGGACGAAAGAAGATACGTTGGCATATCCAAACCTAGAGACCACGCTACAGTAGCCTTTAACGCCTCGCTCGGCTCTGCCTTGTCCACGATAATTGCACTTAATGAAAAAATACCTAGCCCACAATCTGTCTCTAATTCGCTTTTCTTATAGGCGTCTACTAGATTGCTTCTTCCATTTTGCAAATCGGTATTTACTCCATAAGGGAGAATATTCTGTATTCCATCAATTATCTCCAATCTGACTTCTTGGGCTGCATTATTCTCAAGACTTGCTTTTCGTATGAAACCATAAGCTTTACTTGAATTCCATTGATAACTAAAGGTTAACCCTAAATCCTTATTTATCTCTTCAAATATTATCTTATTACCGTAAACATTTTTATATAAATTTCTGCTGATCACATACAATCCGTCGTAACGATTGGAAAATGGCTCCCACAGGTATCTCCTATTTTTTAGGTGCACAAGAATTAAGGTTTTACTACCGGTTATTTCAAGAGACTCAGTGATTTTATCATCCGTATAATAAGGGAATAAAGAAGATTCACTATTCTTTCTTCCAGCTGTCAAGGCACCATTACTAGAGATAAACATCCAATGATTTGAGTCACTTACAAGACTCATAAAAAAGGGCCTTAATTCATCGCTATTAGAAATCTTATAATAAGCCTCATTTTCGCGATCGACATAGGTTCCTTGAACTTCTTTCTCGGCAAACTTTGCGGTTGTTGTACCAATAAATTGCTGCAGTTTTTTCATATCTGATTTTATCAACAGTAAAAACCTCTTAAAGGATAGAGGTTTTTGAGAGGTTTTCGGTTAGTATTTGTATTTACAAACCTAATTTACCATAAAAGGTATATTGGCAGTAGCAGAATGATTCTCACCATCATTTACATAAACAAAAAGACGATATGGTCCAGAAGAAGGTGCCTTAAATACTACTTTGCCTTCCTCTTGAGAAACAACCAAACCTTCTATTGCCTCAGGTCTTGATTCTTCATCTCCTCCATCTTTTAAGTCTGTACTTTCTGGTAAAATTTCCCACCTATAGTCTAAACTGTCTTCTTCAAAATCCATCATTTCGATATTGGCAGAATATTCCTGTCCATTTTCTAGATAAATGTTATCTTCAGCAACTTTTCCCTCTAGGGTGTAGTTTTTAATCACTGGTGTTCTGTTATCAGGCCAAGTTCCATTCCAGATATAATGCATGACATCTACCGATTCGGTCTCTTTACCATCCTCCAAAAATATCCCGTACCAAGTCGGGGTTCTCTCCTGTTTATTTCCCCATAGAAAAACATAAGAACCTATACATTGAGTAGTATCTGAGGCTATTCCTTTTTTGTATCTTTCTAGATAGTTATTCGCCTTTACGGTACTATTTTGTTCTATTGGAGCACCCCATTCTGTTGTCGGTACTTCCCAATGACCTGTTGCTCCCCACTCGGTTACCATATAGGGTCCTTCCCAACCATATTCTCTAATTAATCGAGGCACCTTTGGTAAATCTCCGTACATCTGCACAGACAGAATGTCCAAGTCCGAGCACCTTTCTTTTATATAAGTTATTTCTTTCTCATTAATCCCCGCAAGACTAGTTGTAGTCAGGTGATTTGGGTCTACTTGGTGAATCATTTTCGAAATATCATTTACGGCGTCCCAAACCTTTGGGTTTTCATAATGAAGATTTAATTCGTTTCCTATGCCCCATATCAAAAGTGCAGGATGGTCTTTTAAAGCTACTACTTGTTCTTTTATTTCCATCAACTGATTCTGAACGGCTTCTTCATCATCGTAATCAAAACCATGCCTTTCTCTGCCAACTTCTATTCCCATAGTTACCATAATCCCGTTAGCATAAGCTTCATCCAGCACCTCCTCCGCGCTTCTTTGCCCATTTTCTGTTCGCCAAGTCCTAAAAGAATTAGCATTATGACTAGCAAGAGTGGATATATTTCCAAATTCCAAGCCGGCCCCGTTTATATAAAAAGGTTCCTCGTTTACTCTTAAGACGTATTTATCCTCTTCCATAGCAACTGTAACCTTGGCGGGCACAATAGTTCCTTCTGGAACAATCTCGACAACTTTTTCTTCCGTTTTATCTTTACAACCAATAATTACAATTAGACAGACTATAAAAACTATTTTTCTCATTTACTTTATTTTCTAATTAAAACTTCCTGAACTTCTTCTAAGGTTTTTCCCTTGGTTTCCACTACGTATTTATATACAAAGAAAATGGCACAAAAGGACAATAAGGCATAAATGGCGAAAGTAACACTTGGGCCCAAATTAGATAGTTCCCATGGGAATACCTGTGTTACAGAAAAGCTAACTAATGAATTGAAGAAACCAACTACAGAAATGGCTATCCCCTTAACTTTGGTCGGAAAGATTTCTGAAATTAAGGTCCACATTACCGGACCTAAAGAAATTGCAAAAGCCGCTACATACAATAGAATTGCAATTAAAACCAAAGTAGCATTTACCTGAATAAAATTTGTGATTTCATTCCGTTTAAAGTGTAAGAATAGATCTTCATCAATCATGGGTTCTACCACCTCAAATAATGCCGCCTGCCCATCAAATGACTGTCCGTCTAATTCTGCTAGGGCAATTTTTAAGTCTTCGTCTGCAATATTAGCAATGGTAACTTTATTAAAATCGTAGGTAGCATTATTAAAGGCAAAGGCAGCCATCAAAAGAGCTATTGTCATAAATGAAGTCCCAATTAATAAAAGAGGTTTTCTACCCAGTTTATCTATTAGCCAGATGGCTACTAAAGTAAATACCAAGTTGGTTAGACCCACTACTATTGCCTGAAGGAAGGAAGAATCCGTAGTTCCTCCTGCTTGTTCAAAAATGGTGGGTGCATAATAAAATACAGCATTTATCCCAGTAATTTGCTGAAAAAATGCAATGCCAAGTGCAATAATCATTATGGTCCGATTTCGATTGCTAAACAAATCCGCCAGTTTGCCTTTTTCTTCCTTAGTGTTAATTCCTCTTTGTATCTCTGCAATTGTAATTTCGGCATATTCTTCTCCCCCAATTTTAACTAGGATTTTTCTAGCTAACTTTACCTTATTCAACTTAGTTATAAGCCAACGGGGACTTTTAGGTACCGTAAAAAGAGCTAAGAAATAAATTGCCGCAGGAATGGCTTCTACCCCTAGCATATATCTCCAACTATCCTCTCCCAGATTTACTAAGAAATAGTTAGAAAAATAGGCCACGGAGATACCAATAACAATATTTAATTGATTAAATGACACAAGGCTTCCTCTGAGTTTAGGTGGAGCAATTTCTGCGATATAAATTGGTGCTATAAGTATAGCTCCTCCTATGCCAATTCCTCCAATAATTCTGGCAATAATGAATTCCGTATAACCAGTTGCCAATGCCGACCAAGAAGCAGATATTGTAAAGAGTGCAGCAACAAATATGAGAACTCTTTTTCTACCAAATCTATCACTTAAGGGTCCGGCCATTAAATTCCCCGCCATTGCTCCAAAAACCACACAGCCCACAGAAAATCCCAACATCCACTCGGTCATTTCAAAATAGATGGTTATTCCTCTTACTGCCCCTGAAATAACCGCACTGTCGAATCCTAATAAGAATCCTCCCAAAGCCACTATGAGACTTATCAGGATAGTATAGGATTTATTCATTTTAATAACTTCTTCCCCTTGACGCATAGTGATACTGATTTTTGGTTGTGTTAATTTGGCTTCTTCTTAAAGATTTCATTCTATCAATTTAAGAAAAATAATAGCAGCTTTTTCACGACAAAGAAGGAAATACCAATATGTTTCGGAAAATCCTACCTATTTAAAAATTATTCCATTGCGCTTCCACCAAAAGACAAAGGACTTATTAGATATCCCTTGCGGGTAGTATTATTGGATTGGTATGAGTCTTTGCCGGTGCATGGGCGGGACCTAGGTATATCCTTCCGAGAAGGGGAGTATTTAGAATACTAATCGTTATTGCATCTGCAGTTTTGGGCACGTTTGTATATAGTGTTTTAAAAGAAAAGCCTCCCCACTAAATACAGTATTAGCTTAACGATTCCTAAACTATCTACAGTACTAGAAGAACCTCTGAAAAAACTATTTGCTTTTTTATACCAATAGCTTATTTATCTACCACCCACTTTTTAAAAACCCCTTCAAGAAGAAAAGAAGATAAAATTAATCCTAAGGCAACAGATACACCTACAATGTTTTCAGAATATTGCTGTAATATAAGAGTACCAAATGCTACACAACAGAGTGAAAAACCCATTAAATGAACCCATTTATTCGAGCGTAACTCCCGGTGCTTAAAATACCCTATTAAGTTTACGATGCCAAAAACCAAGAGAAAACCGGCACTTCCTGCTATAGAAATACTCTGAAGATTAATGACATTTACCAATATTAAAGACAAGATAGCCGTTATGAGCAATCCTAAAGGTTTGCCCCAGAAGATATGACAGAAGTATTTGGGTAATTCCTTCTCTTCCGCGATTTCGTAATTTACCCTTCCACTTCCTAAAACGGTAGCATTAATTGCCGAAAAAGTAGAAATTAAGGCGGTAACCGTAATAATAACAAAACCCGATTGTCCCAAAGTTGGTTCGGCTGCCTTAGCTAATACATAGTCCTTGGCATTTGCAATTTCGTCAAAAGGAAGTGCTCCAACCGTCACAATAGCAATTAAAACATATAATATAACCACAAACCCTACCGCCCCGAAATAGGCAGCTTCGGTATTTTTTTCTCTGTTTTTTAAATCGTAAATGGAGTTGGCAATTAATTCGAAGCCCTCATATGCTACAAAAATTACCATCCCACCAGACAGCAGATACAATGGACTAACCCAATTTTCTACAGACAACTGATTTAAATTTTCCGTATGAAGCATAAGGCCATAAATACCAATTCCGACAAAACTCAATAAAATCAATACTTTAATAAATACCGTAACCGACTCTATGCGACTAACAAGCCCAACACTCAGGTAGTTTATCAAAAGAGCCAATAAGATAATTGCACTTTGGAATAATTGGATATCCAGTTCTTTTGTAGCAGTAAGAGTTACTAATTCAGCTGCATAGGAACCAAAAGCAGATGCGTAAAGGGATAACATCACAATATAGCTTACCCATAAGAGATTATTGATACCACCCGAGAAGATACCTGTACCAAATTGTTTATGAATAAAATTTACCGTTCCACCTCTTTCTGGAAAGATTTTAGAAAGCTTGGCATAAGAGTATGCAGTGACCAGTGCTATTATTCCTGCAAATAAAAAAGCGACTGGAGTCCCACCCCTGGCCAAGGATACAGCCAGTCCCAGAACAGCAAAAATTCCACCGCCAACCATTCCACCAATACCAATGGCTATTGCATCCTTTAGACTAATTTTCTTTTGCATAAAGATGTAAAATAGATAAAGACCTCCTTAAAAATAAGGCTAATACTCTAAAAGTATAAAGACAATTGCCTATGTTTTCAAAATAGGTAAGATACCCAACTCTAATAGACGCTTAATGGTATTACCAAAAGATGAAGACAACGATTTAATATTCTGACAGGATAGTATGGGCAGGTTTTAGACGTAGATATTTTCTAAAATGCGTAGGGAATCCTTTGCCAATAATGGCTTCAAAAGAAATAGGTGTTATAACTCTTAAACGATTTCGGCACTTAGGCCAGCTTCTAACAACCCACTACATTGCGGCTTAAGGTCGTTATACTCTCCCGTTTTTACAGTACACTTCCCCTTGTAATGTACAATCAGTGAACACTGTTCGGCCTGCACGGCAGAGTGATCACAAACTTGAATCAAGGTATGAATTACATGATCAAAAGTGTTCACATCGTCATTAAATAACACAATTTCATTTTGTTCAACCGTCTCTTCTTCAAGTAATAGCTCTTCTGAGACTTTCTCTTTAGTACTCATACAGATATTTTTTCTATCTCTAAAATACATATTTTGCGGCAACCCAATTATTTTTTTCTAAATTTTGTTAAAATTTTAGCTTATACTTCTTACTCTCTTCCGTAATAAGTGCTAAATCGTCCTTGTAAAATCCGCTAAGAAATAAAACGCCATTGTCTTGGAGATGTTCCGCATAGACATGAATATCACTAAGCAAAATATTCCTGTTGATATTGGCTATGACAATATCATACCGCTGCTCTTTGAGTAAACCAGCATCTCCTTCTTTAACGACTATTTTTGTGCAGCCATTTTCCAATACATTTTCCTTGGCATTCTGATAGCTCCAAGGGTCTATATCTATGGCTTCTACAAAGGTCGCTCCTTTCTTTTCAGCTAAAATCGCCAAAACACCTGTACCGCACCCCATATCCAGAACAGATTTTCCCTCTAAATTGGTGTGAAGAAGAAAATCGAGCATCATATAAGTAGTTTCGTGATGTCCGGTACCAAAACTCATTTTTGGCATGATCCGTATATCGAAGGTTGTGTTTGGTTTCTTATGAAAAGGAGCCCTTACCGTACATAAATCCCCTAAAGTTATCGGACTAAAGTTATTCTCCCAGTCGGCATTCCAATTTTGCTGAACAATTTCTGAGGACTGAAAACTAATTTCGAACTCTTTATTATGAAGAACAGAAAGGTTTTCTACTTTTTGCTTTTCTAATAATTCCTTGAGAATATAGGCCTTTAGACCCTCATCGGTCTCCACAAAACTATCAAAACCAATTTCAGCCAGTTCAGCAATAAGGATATCTACTGCCGGTTGGAGCGGGTCTGCCTTAAACGTATACTCAATATAGGACGGATCCATAGTCCTAAATAGCCGAAACTATGGCGAGAAAATCAGCTGCAACCAATGAGGCCCCTCCAATCAAACCGCCATCGACATCTGGCTTTGAAAAAATCTCTGCAGCATTACCAGGTTTTACACTTCCTCCGTACAGAATACTCACTTCATCCGCAACCTGCTGCGAATAATTGTTCGCTAAACTTTCTCTAATAAAGGCGTGCATTTCTTGTGCCTGCTCTGGAGTAGCCGTTTCCCCTGTCCCAATAGCCCAAACAGGTTCGTAGGCTAAAACAATATTCTTGTATGAGTCTGCAGGGAGATGGTATAAGGCATTCTTAAGTTGTGTGCCTACTACATTATAGTGGTTGTCCGACTTTCTATCTTCTAACTCTTCTCCAAAACAGAAGATTATACGCATGTTTTTAGAAAGCGCTGTTTCGACCTTTTTAGAAAGTAGATCATCGGTTTCACCAAAATATGCCCTTCGTTCTGAGTGTCCAAGAATAACGGTATCCACACCAATACTAAGCAACATATCGGCGGATATTTCCCCTGTAAACGCCCCGCTAGCAGCAAAATGCATATTTTGAGCAGCTACCTGTATAGAAGAATCTTCGACTGCAGTTACTGCACCTTCTAAATTAACAAAGGTAGGTGCCACAATTACTTCAGCAGTTGTATCGGGAAGATCTGCCTTTAACGCTTTCAATAAACTATGGCTCTCTTCTTTATTGTTATTCATTTTCCAGTTACCTGCAACAATTTTACTTCTCATTTTCAAATATTTAAAATTACTTTCCTTTAGTGAAATTCTAGTTTTTCGAGGTCGTTATAGTGAACCTTTTGAACTATAGTGCCTTTTTCCAGAAGAAGAACTCCTGGATTAGATCTAATTATTGTCTTTAAAGTGGTCTCATCCGTAAAATAAAATGGAAAATCTAAGTTGTATTCCTGTTTAACCTTATTGGTCCACTCTGTATTAGAAGCCGACATGCCTATTACCTTGTATCCATAATCCATTGCCTTAGTCGCCGTTTCCTGAATTCCTGCAAAAACATCTAAGCGACTTTTGGCCATATCATAGGCCACCACCATCATTAACCTTTCTTCCTGCATCAGTTCCTCCGTATAGTCTACCTGATCTTGCTCTATAGTAAAATCATGAATAGGAGGCTCATATCCTTTCTGAATTTCTTTCGTTTCCACAACAACAAATTCCCCATCTACTTCCGGGTAATCCCCTTGAGTTGTATATACCACATCTTCCCCATTGACGTTAAACTTCCAATTATATTCGAAGATTGGCTTGGGTGCGTTTTCCGGATAAGACATCCCTTCTATAATATTAGCACCAACTTTATACGGTCTGAAATCTATCTGAGGTAAATGATTTAGAACATAATATCCATAGAATACACAAATTACCAGAGACATAATTACAACGCCATTCGTAGTCCGAGGATAAAGCAATGGTCTTATATACTCCTTACCTAAAACTAGAATTACAATAAGCACCAATAAAACCACATCTTTTGTAAAAGATTCCCATGGTGTTAGTTTTACTGCATCACCAAAACAACCGCAGTCTGTCACTTTATTGAAATAAGCGGAATAAAAGGTTAAAAAAGTAAAAAACACAATCATCCCAAGTAATGCCCAGAGCGTAAACTTCCTTTGATAACCCAATAGTAGAAAAACTCCGAGTATTACTTCGAAAACAACCACAAATAAGGATATAGCCAAAGCATAGGGCATTAGGAATGGAATATCCAAAACTCCCTGACTAAAGTATTCTTCTAACTTAAAAGAAAAACCCAAAGGGTCATTTAATTTGATAAAACCACTTACTATAAATAAAACACCGACAAATACTCTGGAAAATCCTACAATTAGTCTCATGATACCTCCTATTTTTCTAAAGAATCATTAAGTAAGATCATTGCAAAAACGGCATAATTAATCATATCCTGATAGTTTGCGGCTATGCCTTCACTCACCAAGGTCTTTCCCTCATTATCTTCAATTTGTTTCACACGAAGAAGTTTCTGGATTATGAGGTCGGTCAAGGAACTAACGCGCATATCCCGCCAGGCCTCGCCATAGTCGTGATTCTTATCTTCCATCAGTTTTTTGGTCTCCTGAGCATGTTTTGTATAAAGCGTAATAGCCTCATGAAGATCAATGTCTGGTTCCTTGGCAATTCCCTTATCCATTTGTATAAGGGCCATTAAGGAATAGTTGATTATGCCAATAAACTCTGCTTGTTCATCTTCTTCAATCTTTCTGATATCGTTTTCTTGCAAACTCCTAATTCGCTGTGCTTTTATATAAATCTGATCTGTAAGAGATGGCAGTCTTAAAATTCGCCAGGCACTGCCATAATCTGCCATTTTCTTTTCAAAAAGATCCTTACACTTTTTTATAATGGCATCATATTGTTTGGAAGTCTGTTGCATGAAAATTATTCTTAATTGCGTAAATTTCGCTCAAAGATATGAAAGCATCAAAGTTCGCCTAATAAAATCGCTCTTCAAAATTATTTCGTATCAATAAGCAAGGTTATGACTTTAAACTGTAAAGGAGTTTTAATAGATCTGAATTCGCCCAAGGTCATGGGGATTTTGAATATTACCCCGGATTCTTTTTATGATGGTGGTAAGTACCACTCGGACAAACTCCTGCTGAATCAGGCCGAAAAATTACTATCAGAAGGAGCTACTTTTATAGATGTAGGGGCTTATAGTTCCAGACCCGGAGCTTCTGCAATCAGTGAAGAAGAAGAATATCAAAGAATTGCTCCTGTACTGGACTTACTGCTAAAACACTTCCCACAGGCGCTTATATCGATTGATACCTTTAGGAGTACAATAGCCAAAAAATGCCTTGATATGGGAGCGGCTATAGTAAATGATATTTCGGGAGGCTCCTTAGATCCTGAGATGCTGGCAGTCATAGCCGAAAAGCGGGTACCTTATATCATGATGCACCTAAAAGGTACTCCTCAAAATATGGCTTCAAACACATCCTACGAGAATCTTCTTGAAGAACTTTTTCTATATTTTTCGCAAAAGATTGCTGCTGCCACCAAACTGGGTATAACCGATATAATAATTGATCCGGGTTTTGGTTTTTCCAAAAACACACAACAGAATTTTCAGTTATTAAAAGATCTAAAACTCTTCAAAACATTAGATCTTCCGATACTAGTGGGAATCAGCAGAAAATCTATGGTGTACAAAACTTTGGGAATTACAGCAGAGGATGCCTTAAACGGAACAACAGCACTTCATATGATCGCATTGCAAAACGGAGCCAATATTCTTAGGGTGCACGACGTTAAAGAAGCAGTAGAATGTATAAAACTCTTTAATGTTCTCCCATAGAGAATTCATTATTTTTTGTATGTCTATTTTTTCTAATTTTACAAAAACAATCAGGCTTGGATTTTATTAATTTTCTTGATTTTAAAGTAACCGACATAATAGACATCCTGCTTGTTGCTATTTTACTTTACTATATCTATAAACTGGTCCGCGGTACAGTTGCCATCAATATATTTATTGGAATTGTTATAGTATGGGGTTTTTGGAAACTCACCCAACTTCTGGGTATGAAAATGATAAGTAGTATTGTGGGTGGTTTTATGTCGGTCGGTTTAATAGCCTTGATAATTGTATTTCAGCAGGAGATTCGGAAATTTCTTCTCATGATAGGATCGACCAACTTTGCCAATAAACGCAATTTTGTCAAACGGCTGAAATTTCTGAGACCACAAGATGAAAGCACGCATATTAACCTGGAAGCCGTATTGCTAGCCTGTGAAAAAATGGCAAAAAGTAAAACTGGTGCTATTCTAGTTTTTAAAAGAAATAATTCGCTGGATTTTGTAAAAACAACTGGGGATACCATGAATGTTGAGATTAATCAACCGATAATCGAAAGTATTTTTTATAAAAATAGTCCCTTACACGATGGTGCAGCGGTAATTGAAGACAACCATATTACGGCTACCCGCGTAATTCTACCTGTCTCAAACGAGCGAAACATACCCTTGCGTTTTGGCCTCAGGCATAGGGCTGCAGTCGGGATAACCGAAAGAACAGATGCTATTGCCCTGGTAGTAAGTGAAGAAACAGGCTCTGTATCTTACATCAAAAATGGGGAATTTGTACTTTTCAAAGACTATTCTGAACTATCACAGCTCATTAAAGATGACTTGATTTAAAAATGCG